>JACRLT010000011.1 GCA_016235185.1 Candidatus Omnitrophota bacterium | reverse complement strand
TGGTACTGGAGATTATAGACGGCGTGAGTGCTTTTTCGGAATCTCATGCCGTTATTGTACCATATCTTTTATGCCACCACATTGTCTGGACAGCCTATACATCACCAGACAGGAGTCTGGTGGTTTAACGGCTGACTAAATGTGCTTTCCCGTTGCTAAAGTTAAGCGGGATAACCACGCCTGCGTGCCGAAATGCCGCACTTTGACGTGCAGGCACGGGCATGCCCGTGGGGTTTCCATAAAATAGCATAAAAATCCGACTTCTACAATTAATTATTTCCCCGCCACTAATACGCTGGCGGGTTATCCGCCTTTCAGCGGATAAAAAAACCTGGGCCCTCCAAACGGAAGGCCCAGGTGCCATATTCGATTTTACCCTAGAATTAATACCCGCCCATTCCCATTCCGCCTCCGGGAGGCATTGGCGGCATTCCGGGCTTATCCTTTTCAGGAATATCCGTAACCAAGGCTTCTGTTGTCAACAGGAGCGCGGCAATACTGGAAGCATTCTGCAGCGCGCTGCGAGTAACTTTTGTCGGATCAATGATACCCGCTTCCAACATATCTTCAAACTTATCAGTGTTGACGTCATATCCGACGTTCTTTTTTTCTGACTTGACTCTCTGGACGATCACCGAACCGTCAACGCCTGCATTTGCAGTCAATTGTCTCAAAGGCTCTTCCAAGGCTCTACGGACAATATTAACTCCAACCTTCTCATCGTCCTCCGTGATCTTGACGCTATCCAAGACAGAGATGCATCTTAACAAGGCCACGCCGCCGCCAGGGACTATGCCTTCCTGGACCGCTGCGCGT
Source organism: Candidatus Omnitrophota bacterium (assembly GCA_016235185.1). GTDB lineage: Bacteria > Omnitrophota > Gorgyraeia > Velamenicoccales > Velamenicoccaceae > UBA9636. Next base: position 42,626 of record JACRLT010000011.1, on the reverse strand, counting down.
GTTGCATGGAGCGCGTCTTCAACGCGTGCCTTTTTCTCTTTCATCTCTGTTTCCGTAGCCGCGCCCACATTGATCACAGCCACGCCTCCCGCGAGCTTAGCAAGCCTTTCCTGCAACTTCTCTTTATCATAATCTGAATCGCTATCAGCGATCTGCTTTTTGATCTGGGAGATACGCGCATTGATGGCCGGAGTCTTGCCTGCGCCTTCAATAATGGTCGTATCGTCTTTATCAACCTTTACCCTCTTGGCTCGGCCAAGATCATCAAGATTGATGCTCTCAAGCTTTATGCCGAGATCTTCGGTAATTGCTTTACCACCGGTCAGAATAGCAATATCCTCTATCATAGCGCGGCGCCTGTCACCATAACCCGGGGCTTTTACAGCGCAGACATTCAAAGTACCGCGGATCTTATTGACCACAAGAGTCGTCAAGGCTTCGCCTTCCAGATCCTCTGCGATGATCAAAAGCGGTTTACCGGCATGCGCAACCTTTTCTAGAAGCGGAAGGATATCTTTGATCGAAGATATCTTCTTTTCATAGATAAGGATATACGGCTCTTCAACTACGGCCTCCATCCTTTCGGCATCCGTCACAAAGTAAGGAGAAAGATAGCCCTGGTCAAACTGCATACCTTCAACTACATCCAGGGTCGTGGCTGTTGACTTAGCCTCTTCCACAGTGATCACACCGTCTTTACCGACCTTATCCATTGCTTCAGCAATATCAGAACCGATCTTTGTATCGCCGTTAGCCGCGATGGTAGCGACTTGAGCCACTTCCTTTTTATCTTTGATTGACGTAGAGAGTCTCTTGAGTTCCCCAATAACAGCCTCGACAGCCTTCTCAATGCCTCTTTTTAATGCCATGGGATTGACGCCGGCGGTAACGTTCTTTAAACCTTCGCGGTAAATAGCCTCGGCTAAAACCGTAGCCGTGGTAGTCCCGTCGCCAGCGATCTCCGAGGTCTTCTCTGCGACTTCCTTGACCATCTGGGCGCCCATATTCTCATAAGGATCTTCTAATTCGATCTCTTTTGCCACGGTCACACCGTCTTTGGTTATGGTCGGTGAACCGAACTTCTTGTCAATTACAACGTTCCTTCCCTTAGGCCCGAGCGTGACCTTCACGGCCTTTGCCAACTGCTCTACGCCGCGAAGCACTGCGCGCCTGGCCTCATCGCTGAATAATAATTGCTTTGCCATGTTAACACCTCCGTTTTAAATGATCCAATTTAAATCCGAAATACTAAACTCTAAATCCGAAACAAATCCTAATTTTCAAATATTTAAATGTTCTAAACTTATTTGTTTTGATTATTTGAATTTCCAACATTTGAACATTATTTCGGATTTCGATATTCGTGCTTAGGATTTTATTATTTTTTAACAATCGCCAAAATATCTTCTTCGCGAACGATCAAATACTCAATACCATCGGATGTTACTTCGGTCCCCGAATACTTGCCGTAAAGGACAGTATCGCCTTCTTTCACATCAAGCTTCTGGATCGTACCGTTTTCCAAAACCTTACCCTTTCCTACAGCCACAACCTTACCTTCTTGCGGCTTTTCCTTAACAGTATCCGGCAGGACGATGCCGCCTTTAGTTTTGGTTTCCGGCTCCAAAGGCTTTATGATCACCCTGTCCCCTAATGGTTGAAAATTCATGTTCCTCCTCCTTGTTGCCCTTGTTAGCTATCGCTTACAAGGACTTCGCTTAATTAATGTGCCTGCGGCACATATTATGGTGTTTGGTTTATATTTAGCACTCCAAAACGACGAGTGCTAATTTTAAACAAAATAAAAAAGACTGTCAAGTATTTTTTTATTTTCCTTTTGATTGGCTATCGTGGATCAAACAGAGGCCTTTTAAGATCAGAAAGTTTTCGATATTTGTTATGCGCAAGGAATATGGCTTTATCAGTTCGGCGTCTCCGCCGGTAGAAACGACCTTATATCCTTTGCATTCTTTGCTCATGAGCTTATCTATGATACCGTCGCAAAGGCTTGCCACGCCGTAAACTATCCCCGAGCGTATGCTGGAAACCGTATCGCGTCCTATGATCTCCATTGGCCGAGATAATTCCACATACGGCAGGAGCGCTGTTTTTTTATGCAGGGCTTCCTGCATGAGCTTCAAGCCCGGTGTTATCAATCCACCGATATATTCAGATTTTTTAGATACGATATCAAAAGTAATGGCTGTACCGAAATCGACGATAATCAGGCCTGCGCCGTAAAGCTTTAACGACGCATAGGCGTTGACCAGCCTGTCCTGCCCTACCTGCGATGGGATACGGTACCTGTTCATGACAGGCACAATGACATCTTCTCCGACAACAATGATATTTGTTTTGAAAATGCTTTTGAGGATAGTGCGGATATTCTTGTTTAGCGCGGGAACGACACTGCAAACATATACACCTTCAATGGCATCCTTTAACGGAAAAAATATTGACAGCTTTTCCCGGATAAGATCAGCGCACTTCTTATTTGATCTTAAAAGGCCTGTGTCGAACTTAAAAGAGCGCAGGACATTGCAATCCTTTAATACGCCTACAGTGACATTTGTATTCCCGACATCTACTGATATAAACATGGTTATAATTATAAACGTTAAATCCGTTATGTCAACCAATGCCAGAAGTTACACAATGAATCCTTTAAATAATCAAACTCCAAGAAACAATAACCAAACAAGCAATCTGTTAGGTTATTGATTATTGGATATTGGGATTTGTTTGATAATTGTATCTTGGTTATTTTTATTTTTTAGTTTGCACTTTTGTATCTTTCAGCCTTTTTATCTCATCGCGCAGAGAAGCTGCTTCTTCGAACTTCAAATTGCGCGCAGCAAGCTCCATATCATGCTGCAGCAGGGCGATCAGGGAATCGAATTCGTATTCTTCCAATTTCTGTCCGGAAAGATCAGATAGATAAATCTTTGCCTCTTCTTCCTCTTTCAAGCTCTCCCTGATCTCTTTTTTTATAGTCATAGACGTGATGCCGTGTTTTATATTATGATCGAGCTGTATCTTTCTACGGCGGTTACTTTCATCAATGGCAGTGCGCATGGAATCAGTCGTGGTATCAGCATACATAACCACTTGGCCGTTGATATTGCGCGCTGCGCGGCCTGAAAGCTGGATCAAAGAAACTCCCGAACGCAAAAATCCTTCTTTATCGGCATCTAAAATGGCGACCAAAGTTACCTCGGGCAAGTCCAACCCTTCGCGCAGGAGGTTAACGCCCACGACACAATCAAATTCTTTTTTTCGCAATTTTCTTAAGATCTCTATCCTTTCTAACGTCTGTATCTCTGAATGTAGATATTCTACCTGTAATCCCTGCTCCTTTAGATATTGGCTTAGATCCTCCGCCATTTTTTTTGTCAATGTCGTTACCAGGGTGCGCTCATTTTTCTTTGCGCGTTCGCGTATAAGCGCCTCCAGGTCTTCGATCTGCCCCTGCGAAGGCTTGACGATTATCTCCGGGTCGGGGATGCCTGTGGGCCGGATGACCTGCTCGGCCGTAATGCCCCCGGACTTCTTTACCTCATAAATACTTGGCGTTGCTGAAACGAAAACAGTCTGTTTAACAAGGCTTTCAAACTCTTCGAACTTTAACGGCCGGTTATCGAGGCACGACGGTAACCTGAAACCGAAATCCACCAAGACTTCTTTTCTGGCGCGATCGCCCTCATACATGCCGCGGATCTGGGGCAAGGTCACGTGGCTCTCGTCAATAAATACCAGATAATCCTTTGGAAAATAATCCAAGAGGCAAAACGGCCTTGAGCCGGGCTGGCGGAAAGACAGGTGCCGGGAATAGTTCTCTATGCCGTGGCAGTAACCTATTTCTTTTAACATCTCCATATCATAGCGCGTCCTCTGTTCCAGGCGCTGGGCTTCAAGTAATTTATTCTGCTTCCGTAATTCCCGCAAACGGTCTTCAAGCTCCCAAAGAATCGACTTCGAAGCTTCATTTATGGCATCTTGCGAAACGATATAGTGTTTGGCAGGATAGATACCTATTCTTTCAAGATCGGCGATTTTCTTACCGGTAACCGGATCCATCTCATATATTTTTTTTATCATGTCAAAGGCTAGCTCGATACGCACCGCCTTCTGGGCATATGCGGGAAAAATATCCACTACATCGCCTTTAACGCGTATCTTGCCGCGCTTGAAGTCAAAGTCATTGCGCTCATATTGGATGGTAATGAGGCGTTTCAATACATCTTCGCGGCTGACTGTCTGTCCGACGCGCAAAAAAACCATGAACTCTTCGTAATCTCGAGGTGAGCCTAAGTTATAGATGCAGGAAACAGATGCCACAATAAGCGTATCAGGCCTGGACAATAACGACGTCGTCGAAGAAAGGCGCAGGCGGTCCAGCCGCTCATTAATAGACGAATCTTTTTCAATATAGGTGTCTGTCTGGGGGATATAAGCTTCGGGCTGGTAGTAATCGTAATAGCTGACGAAGTACTCGACTGCGTTTTCCGGGAAGAACTCCTTAAACTCAAAATATAGCTGGGCTGCTAAAGTTTTATTGTGGGAAATAACAAGCGCAGGCTTATTGATGCGCTCAATGACATTGGCCGCTGTGAAAGTCTTGCCCGACCCTGTGACGCCTAAAAGGGTAAGGTGTCGTTTCTTGTCAATACTTATGCCGTGGACCAGCTTTTCTATCGCGTCCTTCTGGTCCCCTGACGGTTTGAATGCGCTTTTTAGTTTAAAATCCGACATAATTAGTCGATGGTCTATAGTCTATCGACTATCAGCTAAAGACTTTTGTTATATCTAGCGATAAATCGAGGGCGCGGGCGGAGTGGGTCAGGGCGCCAAGAGAAATAAAATCAACGCCTTTGATAGCGTAACGGGAAATATTTTTCGAATTAATTCCTCCGGAAAGCTCCAGCATCGGCCTCTTATTTTTGTCTGGAAATATCTTTTTAATAAAAAGTATGGCCTTTTTTACATCGGCAGGAGAAAAATTATCCAACATCAATATATCAGGGCTGTATGACAGTGCATTTCTTAATTCTGCCATGCCATGCACTTCGATCTCGAACAATACATTCTTCTTGCGCCAGGACAAGACTTCAGGCCCACTGGTTAAATTGATGACTTGGAGATGGTTTTCTTTAACCAGGTACTGGCCGGAAAGATCAAGCCTGTGATTTTTGCCGCCTCCAGTAAACACGGCATACTTCTCCAAAAGCCTTAAAGTCGGGGTGGTCTTGCGGGTATCTAATATCCGGATCGCTCTGGGCTTCACTTTTATGACGGCCTCGTGCGTAGAGCTGGCAATTCCGGAAAGATAAGTCAAAAAATTCAGCGCGACGCGCTCGCAGGAAAGGACAGAACGCGCCAATCCCTTTATTCTAATGATGTGGTCGCCTTTTTTAACAGCCTGTCCGTCATACTTCAAGATCTTTACACTCGTCTTTTTATCAAAAACCTTAAAAACTTCATATGCTACAGGCGCTCCGCATACGATGCCGTCCTCTTTAGCCAAGATACAGGCTTCGACGCGCGCATCTTCCTGTATAAATGAACGCGTTGTAATATCCCCAAAGGCTGCATCCTCAAGGAGTGATTCCCTGGCGAGCCTTTTCAAAGCAGCTTTATTTAAAGGCATTCCTGACCTCTTTTAAACGGCCTATTGTATTCTTCAATTCCACAGTCCTCTCTTTTTCTTTTTCAACAACGGCTTGCGGCGCCTTTTTAACAAATTCCTTATTAGCAAGCATCACCTCTTTTGAGCGCAGCTGTTTTACAAGATCCGCAACCTGCTTATCGAGCCTCGCCTTTTCTTTCTCGGGATCGACAAGACCCTCAAGTAAAAGATCAAGATGCACATCTTTATCAACAAGCGAACTTAAGGCATTCGGAACGGCCTCCTTTAGTGTCGTAACATCGAGTTCTGCGACATTAGCCAGATGCTTTATAAGGCTTACTACGCTTTCTGCGGCCTTTTTCTTCTTTTCCGGCGTTGACAGACGCACATGCAAAGGCACTTGCGGCAGAAGGTTTAATTCAGCCCTTCTATTCCTCAAAGCGAACACACAGGCAAATACAAGCTCCATGGCACAGACTGCGGCCTTATTTTCAAACGCTTTGTTTGGAACCGGCCAATTCGCTATGGCTATAGTTTCATTTGTCTTGCCGGGAAGCTTAGACGAGATCTCGTCGGTTATAAAAGGCATGAAAGGCGAAAGCAAAAGAAGCGATCGCTTTAAGACATGCAAAAGGACTTCCTGCGTATTTTTATCCCCGATCGAGTCTTTTGCTATCTCAACATACCAGTCGCAGAATTTGTGCCAGAAAAATTCATAAACGGAGTTAACTGCCTCATTAAACTTAAATGTATCAATGGACTTAGTGACCTTTTTTATGGCATCGTTTAGCGCGCTTAACACCCAAATATCCTGGACCTTTAATGTCTTTTGATCGATATTCTCTCCTGTAACGCCATCTTTTAAATTCATCATGATAAATCGCGACGCATTCCATATCTTATTGGCAAAGTTCCTCCCCTGCTGGAACCTCTCTGTCGAAAGGAAAATATCAGAGCCGCTGGCAGCTATAGCAATAAGGCTGAAACGCAAGGCATCCGCGCCGTATTGCGCTATGATATCCAGGGGGTCTATGCTGTTGCCGAGCGACTTAGACATCTTTTTCCCTTCTTCGTCGCGCACTGTGCCGTGGATATAGACGTCATGGAAAGGTATTTCTTCCATGAATTCAAGGCCAGCCATTATCATGCGCGCCACCCAGAAAAAAATGATCTCCGGAGCTGTCACAAGGACAGAAGTTGGATAGAAATAACTTAATTCTTGCTTTTGTTTGTCCATAGTCCATGGTCCATGGTCCATGGACTGCTTTTCTAAAAACGGCCAGCCAAAAGTAGCAAACGGCCAAAGCCACGATGAAAACCAAGTGTCCAATACATCCAGGTCCTGCTCTAATTTTGTGCTGCCGCATGCGCATTTCTCAGGAGTCACGCGGGAAACAAGGACAGCTTTACAATCCTGGCAATACCAGACTGGCAAACGGTGCCCCCACCAAATTTGTCGCGAGATACACCAATCTTTTATATTTTCCATCCAATTCAAATAAACTTTCGTCCAACGCTTTAGATAGAATTTTATCTCGCCGCTTTTAACGGCCTTTATTGCCGGCTTGCTCAAAGGTTTCATCTTAACGAACCACTGCTTTGACAAATACGGCTCAACGATAGTATGACACCTATAACAATGCCCTACCGCATGCTTATGCTCGTCTATTTTTAAGAGGAGTTTTCTTTCCTTCAGGTCTTCTATTATGGCCTCTCGCGCCTCAAACCGGTCCATCTGGGCATAATCTCCGGCATTTTCATTTAAGACGCCATCGGGATGCATAATGTTGATGAACTCTAGATTATGGGTCTTACCCATTTGGTAGTCATTAGGGTCATGGGCAGGCGTCACTTTCACGGCGCCTGTGCCAAATTTTTTGTCAACCAGGTGATCAGCGATGATCTTAATTTCGCGTTCCATTAGCGGCAGGATGATAGTCTCTCCGATCAGATGCTTATACCTCTTATCAGTAGGATTGACAGCCACTGCCGTATCACCCAGCATTGTTTCCGGACGCGTAGTCGCGACAACAATGTAATCGGTATAGTCTGTTTTTATGTTTTTCTGTTTTTTTGTTTTTCCGTCTTCCGTCTTCTGTCTTCCGTCTTCTGTCTTTTTAAGCGGATACTTAATATAATACAGCTTACCATCCAAGTCACGGTGCGGCGCTTCTTCATCTGATAGCGCTGTCTGGCAACGAGGGCACCAATTGATAATGTAATCGCCTCTATAGATCAAACCTTTATCATAAAGCCTGACAAATACCTCCACTACGGACTTAGAATACCCTTCATCCATGGTAAATCGCTCCCTTTGCCAATCGCAGGTAGCACCCATCCTCTTGAGCTGATGAATAATTGTAGAGCCGTGTTCTTCTTTCCATTGCCAGACGCGCTTTAAAAATTCATCCCTGCCTAAATCATGGCGCTTTAAGCCTTCCTTGGCTATCTTCCTCTCAACTACATTCTGTGTGGCAATACCAGCATGGTCTGTTCCAGGCATCCATAAAGCCTCTTTACCCTGCATGCGGCGAGTGCGTATCAATATATCCTGGATGGTATTATTCAGGGCGTGGCCCATATGAAGGATACCTGTAACATTAGGCGGAGGGATAACAATAGTAAACGGCTTTTTCTTAGGGTCAGCCTCCGCATGCAACAAAGGCGTCTTGGCCCAAAGATCAAACCACTTCTCTTCGACTTCTTTTGGATTATATTGCGAAGGTAATTCCTGGCTCATTTTCTGGGGCCCTTCCTTTATTTGGTATGAGGAAGGCCCGTCCTCCCTGGGCTGGAAGCGTCTTTCATAAGTTTATATTCAATGCTGTCGACAAGGGCCTGCCACGAAGCCTCAATGATGTTCTCGGATACGCCCACTGTCGTCCAGGAATCGTGCTCATCTTGGGATTGGATCAAAACACGGACCTTGGCTGCCGTGCCTTCCTTGGCGTCAAGTACCCTGACCTTGAAGTCCGACAAGCGCATCTTGGAAACTGCCGGATAGAACCCTTTGAGCGCTTTTCGCAAAGCGCTGTCCAGCGCGTTTACAGGCCCGTCTCCTTCGCTGGACGTATGTTCATGTACGCCTCCTACGGTGAGCCTAATGGTAGCTTCCGAACAAAGTTTGCTCTTGCCTCGTTTTTCAACTATTACCCTGAAACCTTCCAACTCAAAGAATTTTTTATATTGTTTCAAAACTTTTTTTACCAGCAATTCAAAACTCGCCTCCGCCGCCTCGAATTGGTAGCCTTCGTGCTCCAGATCCTGTATGGTCTTAACTACCTTTTTTGCGTCGGGTGAGTCTTTTTTTAATTCAAGGTTCAGATCCTTGGCCATCATAAGAACGGGGGATTTTCCGGCCAACTCGGAGATGAGCATACGACGGGTATTACCTACCAGCGCCGGATCAATATGCTCGTAACTCTGGGGGTTCTTCAACACAGCATTGATATGCACTCCGGCTTTATGGGCGAATGCAGACATGCCTACGAAAGGCTGATTGTCCACCTGCTTCATATTGCTGATCTCGCTGACAAATCTGGATACCTCGGTCATCTCCGGGAGCCGCTCGTCTGAAATACAATCTTTTTTTAATTTAAGCTTAAGGATACTGATCATCGCAACAAGGTCCGCATTACCGCAACGCTCTCCGTAGCCGTTGATCGTACCCTGCACCTGGACGCACCCTGCCTCAACCGCAACAATTGAATTCGCAACAGCCAAGCCGCAATCATTATGCGTATGGATACCCAGTTTTACACTCACAGATTCTCTGACCTTTTTGATAATGCCTGCGACTTCCGAGGTCACCGTGCCGCCGTTGGTATCGCAAAGGCATATTAATTTTGCGCCGCTCTCCTGCGCCGCTTTTAGCGTAGAGAGCGCATAATCCTGATTTGCCTTGAATGCATCAAAAAAATGTTCGGCGTCATAGATAACTTCCAAACCTTGTGAGATGAGATATTTGATAGAATCACGGATCATGGAAAGGTTCTCATCCAAGGTGACTTTTAAGACGTCTTTAACATGCAGGTCCCATGACTTGCCGAATATCGTAGCGACCTTGACGCCGGACTCCACAAGGGCATTTAATCCAGGGTCGTCCTGCGGTAAAACTCCTGCCTTGCGCGTTGAACCAAAAGCAACGAGTTTCGCGGTTTTCAACGGGTGTTTCTTGAACTCGTCGAAAAAAGCCTTGTCTTTAGGATTCGAACCAGGATAGCCGCCTTCGATATAATGGATACCGAACTCATCGAGTTTACGGGCAATACGGACTTTGTCAAAAACAGAATATGATATGCCCTCTGTCTGCGAACCGTCGCGAAGCGTAGTATCGTACAAAAAAATAAAATTATTCATATTGGCCTCTTTTATCCCTTTAATTATTTGCCCAGGCCAAACTTGGCATGGACAGCCCTGACTGCCTTCTCTGCATTCTTTTTATTGATAATACAAGATATGCTGATCTCGGAGGTTGTGATCATGCTGATATTGATCGACTTCTGTGCCAGCGCCTCGAACATCTTGGCTGCGACTCCGGGATGCGTCTTCATCCCAACGCCGACAATAGAGACTCGCGCGATATCCTTATCCACAAGGATGCCCCCAGCCTTTATAAACTTGGTTATTTTCTCTGTAAGAGATTTTGCCTTTGCCAGGTCTCCCAATGGTATCGTAAAAGAAAGGTCCGTGTAACCTTTACGGCTTACGTTCTGGACGATAGTATCCACATTGATCCCGCTCTTTGAAACCTCTTTAAATATCTTGGCTGCGATCCCGGGCATATCCGGCACATCGCAAACAGTGATCTTTGCTTCGTTCTTATTTAAAGTAACACCGCTGATAACAAAATCTTCCATAATATCTGCCTCCTTTAAAATGAGCGTGCCATCGTTGTAATTAAAGCTGCTGCGCACGTGCAGCGGGATATCGAATTTTTTGGCGACCTCGATGGAGCGAGCCTGCATGACCTGCGCACCCAATGAGGCCATTTCCAGCATCTCATCGTAGGTGATCGCTTTCAATTTCCGGGCTTCCGTTACTATCCTTGGATCCGTAGTGTAGATGCCTTCTACATCGGTATAGATCTCACAGGCATCAGCAGACACAGCTTTAGCCAAAGCCACCGCGGTCAGATCGGAACCGCCGCGGCCAAGGGTCGTAATATCCTGGTCCTCTGTCACTCCCTGGAATCCTGCGACAATGACTACCTTGCCGCCCCCTAATTCATTCTTGATCCTGTTTGCGTCTATATCGATGATCTTCGCCTTTGTATGTGTCTTATCAGTTTTTATGCCGACCTGGGCTCCTGTAAATGAGATCGCCCTGTAACCTAGCTCTGCTATGGCCATTGCCAATAGCGCAACAGATATCTGCTCTCCCGTCGAAAGAAGCATATCCATCTCCCGCGCAGGCGGGTCATCGGTGATCTGCCCGGCCAGTGCTATCAACTCATCCGTTGTGTCTCCAAGAGCCGATACTACCACCACCATACTCCAGCCTTTTTTTCTGTAGGAAACTACTCTTTCGGCAACCAGCTTGATCCTCTCGGGGTTCGCCACAGAACTGCCGCCAAACTTTTGGACCATGATTTTCATAATTTGCCCTCTACTTTAAATTGCAAATTATCCCGCAGCCTATCCTGAAAATATCACAGAGATTTTCAGGATGTTTTGGCAAGGGATAACTTCATTGCCTTCCTTGTTTCATCCAGCATGACAAGTGAAAGAACGATCAAGGCAAAAGCGACCAATAACAACAGATAATTACCTTCTTTCAAATAAGCGACTGATTGCAGGCAAAGCGCGATAAACGTAGTGATAAACATAAAAATAGCCGGCAGAATCGTAAAGCGTATCGTTTTTTTATGTGCCAACAGCCAACAAGATGCTACAAAGAGAGCCAATGCCGCCACAAGCTGGTTTGAAGCGCCAAACACAGGCCATATTTTATTCCACGCACCGGTAAGCGCCAAAAACGCTGCCAAAACCACGACTAAAAAAGTAGCGAAGAACCTGTTGCCAATACCCATCAACTCTTCTGTGATATAGCGGCACACGCGCGTAGCAGTATCCAAAGTCGTAAGAATAAAAGCATTAAGTATCATGATCGCGATAAACATACCGTAGGGCCCAAGAATAGAACGCGTCAAACCCGCATACCCCTGTCCAAAGACACAGATAGGCCCGGATTCCGTAAGCAAATTGCAGATCTCGACTCCTGATTGAGAAATCCCGCTGACAACAGCCAAAATCGCCAACAAAGCCACAATACCTTCAATGACCATCGCCCCATACCCTATACGTTTTGCATGCCGCTCGCTGGCCAACTGCTTGGACGTAGTGCCGCTGGCGATCAAAGAATGAAAACCTGAAATAGCGCCGCATGCGATCGTAACGCACATCATCGGCCACAAAACCCCTTGTTCAGTTTTATATCCGATAAAGGCTGGCTGCGAGACTGGCGGCCTTGAAATAAGCAAACCTATCAGACCAGCCATGGTACCAAAGATCAAAAGAAAACTGCAAAGATAATCCCTGGGCTGCAATAAAATATTAACAGGCGTCACAGACGCAACAAAACAATAAACAAGTAAAATGAGCGTCCAGATCATCAGCGCATTTTTTCCGATCATGACCGGGAACGCCTGGCCCAAAAAGAACAATACGCCAAATAAAATAAGGCCTAACGCCGTCGCAAATATCAGATTGACCTTTTTTATATAGACCAGGTAACCAAACAAAACGGCTACAGGAATAAGCCCGAGCGACGGAGCAATTATTTTTGGTTCAGTGACAAAAGTTTTTGCGCACAAGTGTACAAAAACAGCGATGACCAGGATAAGCGCAAGCCAGACAAATACGGAAAAAATAAATTTGGCTTTCTTTGATATGCTGACTGCTGCAATATCGGCTACGGAATTGCCCCCTTCGCGCACAGATATCATAAGAGCAACAAAATCATGGACACCGCCGATGAGAACCGTGCCCAGGACCACCCACAAAAGCGACGGAAGCCATCCCCAATAGATACAGCCGATCACCGGGCCTATTATCGGGCCTGCGCCGGCAATGGATGAAAAATGATGCCCAAAGAGCACAAGCCAATTTTTCGCAGGAACATAGTCGACGCCGTCATATTTTGAATAAGCCGGCGTCTTACGGTTGGGGCCTATTTCAAAAAGTGCCGCGATCTTATTCGCATAAAATATGTAGCCTAAACAAAAAACAACCAAGCCGAAAAAGAGAAGTACCAAAGAATTCATCTCAAAAATACGTCCATCAGCTGGTGGCCTTCAAAAAATACGTCGCTCTTTTTGGCCTCTTTCTCGCTAAAGGCGGAAAAACCGTTTTTGGCTATGCCGTAACCCATCATCGCAACACATATCTCGTCGGCAGTATGGCGCCTTAGATCCACCGGTGTTGCGTGGTCAGGCATGATCAAAAGCCTGAAATCGGAGCGGCCCTTGAACTCTTCCAAAACCGGGCCCACGATCATCTTATCGAAACGCTCGATAGTAGCTATCTTCATGCGCAGGTCTCCGTTGTGCCCTGCCTCATCAGTCGCTTCAACGTGAACAAAAACAAAATCTCTATTTTTCAAGGCATCCAAAGCGGCTTGCGCTTTCCCTGTGTAATTCGTATCGTAATAGCCGGTCGCACCCTCGACATTTATCACATCAAGGCCGATTATCTTGCCTATGCCCTTGATGAGGTCGACCGCCGAGATAACCGCCCCGGTCAGGCCAAATTTTTCTTTAAAAGTCGGCATTGCCGGCTTCTGGCCCTGGCCCCACAACCATATCATGTTTGCCGGATTCTCTTTCAAGTCTATCCTGACCTTATTGATCTCATGCGGAGCCAAGACAGATTTAGACCTCTCCATAAGGCTTGCAAGCTGCTCGGTACCCTTACCTTTCGGCAAAAACTTTTTTATTGGCTGGCCCAAAATATCGTGAGGCGGCGAGCAGATCGCCTGCAAAAGATCCTGCATATTTTGCCCGCCTTTTAAGACAACAAGATGCCTGTAACTTACGCCAGGATAAAAACTGACACTCGCGCTTCCAAGTTCCTTATTTAATTCGGCTATCAGGATAGCTGCTTCTTTGGATGAGATATGGCCGGCGCTATAATCCGCCATTTTTTCGTCGGAGATAGTAACAAGATTACAGCGAAAGGCCAGCTCATCGCCGCCCAAGTCAACACCGAGATACGCGGCCTCTAAAGGCGCGCGCCCCGTATAATATTTATGCGGATCATATCCCAAAATGGATAGATTGGCAACATCAGAGGCTGGGGCCAAATTGGACGGTATTGTGCGTGCGCGTGCCAAGAGGCCGTTTGCTACACAATAGTCCATATTCGGGGTTTCCGCGACTTCGAGCGGGGTCTTGCCGCCTAATTGCTCGATCGGCTCATCTGCCATGCCGTCAGGAACAAGTACTATGTATTTCATTAATTTTGCCCCATACATTTATTCCTTACAAAATTAACTCTGAAGCTTGCGTAGTAAATTTCGCAAGAAATTTACAAGCGCTTAAGCAAAGAGAAGGTTTTTATCAATTAATCTTCTTCCCTAATATTTTAAATAACTTTTTAGCGAGCAGAGGCTTAGAAACCGTTTTTGCCAAAATATCATTAGAGCCCAGGATAAAACCGCGGTACTTGTTATTAACGAACCCATTGGCAATGACCAGATCCGCGCCGGAGCGCTTCATAGCTTCCAGCGCGCGCTTCAATAAAACCGCATCCGATACATTTGCCTCGAGTTTGAACATTACCAAAAAGGCATCCGGATTTAAGTCCCTTATTATATCTACGATTTTCGGCGCCCGGGCTAACCGCAGGACAAGCTGGTTTTGTTCAGACGAAATTTTTCCGCGGACTTCTTTAGCCAAATAATCGCTTACAGCCGCACAATGAAGGATGATGTCATATTTTTTGGTCTTTAACGCGGCCACGACCAAGCCCAGAAGGTCATTAAAATAGGTGAAGCGCGTTAGCTTGATATTTTTATCCAATAAAACAGGCCGGCTCACCGGGCCTAGGAATAGATCGACTTTAGCCCTGCAACTGGCTGCTGTCTTTGCCAAAAGCAACCCTAATTCGCCGCTTGAGACATTGCTTATGACACGCACATCGTCGATAGGTACCCACGTCGGCCCGGCTGTTATCAGGATTTTTTTGCCTTTTAAAGGATTCGACATTTTAAAAACCTATCTCTTTGAGTATAAGTTTCAGATCCGGGCTCAAGACCTTCGGCTTACTTATGCACATGATCGCCCTGTCTGGATCTTTTAACCCGTGGCCTGTTAATATACAAACTAGCCTGGCGTTGTTCGTTCTCGAATTATTCTTCCTAAAATAGCCGCTCTTGGCTAATTTGATCACACCGGCAACAGAAGCCGCGGATGCCGGCTCTACGAAAACGCCCTCTTTTGATGCCAAAAGTTTATACGCGGCGAGAATATGCGCATCTGTCACCATATCTATCAGGCCTCCGGACTCATCGCGCGCTTTTACAGCCTGGTCCCAGCTTGCCGGATTACCGATCTTAATGGCTGTGGCTATCGTTTTAGGCTCTTTGATAATCCTTCCTTTAACGATAGGAGCTGAACCCGCGGCCTGAAAACCCAACATTCTTGGTAGTCCGGTAATGAGTCCGGACGCGCGATACTCCTTATACCCTTTCCAGTAAGCCGTGATATTTCCGGCGTTGCCTACCGGAATGGCATGATAATCAGGCGCTCCTTTTAAATCATCGCATATTTCAAAAGAGCCGGTCTTCTGTCCCTCTATCCTGTAAGGATTCAATGAATTGACCAATGTGATCGGATATTTTGCCGAGATCTCCCGGACCAGATGAAGGGCATCGTCAAAATTACCTTTAATAGCCAAAACCTTTGCCCCATGAATAAGTGCTTGAGCCAATTTGCCTAACGCAATAGCACCCTCGGGGATCAGCACAACGCATTTCAATTTGGCCCTTGCCGCATAGGCCGCGGCGGATGCAGATGTATTACCGGTAGAGGCGCAAATGACAACACGCGCACCCTCTTCTTTGGCTTTTGAAATAGCCACAGTCATGCCGCGATCCTTAAAAGACCCGGTAGGATTCAACCCTTCGTATTTAAGATATGTTTCGCACCCTGTAATTTTCGAAAGAACAGGCGAATAGATCAAAGGGGTATTGCCTTCGTTTAAAGTAACTACTGGCGTCTTCTCGCTAACCGGCAAAAACTTCCTGTATTTTTCAATAAGCCCGATAAACGACATTAAATTACCTCCATACGGATCTTAACTGTCTTGGACTTTACTATAGCAAGCTTATCTATGTCCTCCAGCGCCTTTCGCAGGTCTTTTTCACGCGAACGGTCTGTTATCATAACGACCGGAACGAACTTTGCCCGCCTGTATTCCTTTTGGCTGACTTGAGCGATCCCTATATGGTGCTTTCCCAAAACCCCGGCTATCTTTGCCAAGACCCCAGGCTTGTCAAGTGCGGTAAAACGCAGGTAATAACTGCTTATTATCTCCTCGACTTGGCGCACCCTTTTGACGCGCGGTTTAGCCAAAGAAACAAAAGGGCCTTCGGGCAGGCACCCTTTTCCTAGATCCACCAGATCGCTGATAATAGCAGATGCCGTGGGGAATGAGCCTGCGCCTCTTCCATAAAAGAGCATATCGCCGACCATATCGCCCCGGCATAAAACCGCATTAAAAACGCCATTGACCGCAGCAAGCATATGATTACGCGGCAGAAGCGTTGGATGGACCCTCGCTTCCAGATCATCGCCTACTTTTTTTGCAATAGCCAGCGGCTTAATTACAAGCCCCATCTCCTGGGCATATTTTATATCAAGCTCGGATATATCCGATATACCTTCCCTGAATATTTTTTCAAAAGGTATCAATTTGGCAAACGCCAGAAACATAAGGATAATAAGTTTGTGCGCCGCATCAATTCCTTCAACGTCAAAACGCGGATTGCGCTCTGCATACCCCTTCTTCTTAGCAAGGGCAAGCGCCTCAAAAAAACTTAAAGACTCCTCGCGCATCTTTGTCAAAAGATAGTTAGAGGTGCCGTTGATGATCCCATAGAAAGAATCGACTTTGTTAGCAACCAATCCCTCACGCAGAGCCTTTATAATGGGTATACCGCCGCAAACAGAGGCTTCGAATTTCAGCTGCTTTGCGCTTTTTCGTGCCACAGACAAGATCTCACTGATGTCAGTCGCCAAAAGCGCTTTATTTGCAGTCACCACGTGCTTGCCGTTTTTCAAAGATTGCAATATTAGCTCCTTGGCCGGATGGTGCCCTCCGATAAGCTCTACGACCACGTCGATCTTGTCGCTCCTTATCACTTCCTGTGGATCTGTGGTAAAAAGACTGGGTGGAATGCCCAGTTTTTTGGCGATGGAACGCCGGGTATCACAGGCCAAAGACAAATACAGATCAACGCCAGAGCGTTCGGCTATAAGGCGCCGCTTTTCCCTCAAGGCCTTAACAACACCGGAACCTATGGTACCCAAACCTATAATACCGACATTTAATTTATTCATTATCGTCCCCACAAAAATACATCAAGGCTATACTTGCCCGGGCCTACGAAAATAAGCCCAAGAAAAACAGCTCCGTCTTCTATGGCGTGAGCCGAGATGGTTAACCCGTCGCCTTTTTTAAAATGCATCGAGGCTGCAACAAACATCGTGAAAGCCAATAACATACAAGCTGGCCGGAAGAACAGGCCGAGAAATAAACAAATACCTCCGAAGAACATGGAAATTGAGGCCATAAAACCCCAAAAAGCCGGCGCAAAAAAGATCCCCATGCTTCCCATGGCCTGGCCAAGCTGGCCCCACACCTGGATCCCGCCAAACAACTTAGGCGCGCCGTAATATACAAACATCACGCCAAATACCATCCTTACGACCAAAAGGCCAAGATCTGAATACTTAGATAGAGATGTAAAAAACATAAATCACCTCCTGTTTTGATCGCTCAAGTATCCGACAACTTTTTCCATAACGGATTACACTTTGGTTGTCGGCACTTGTTCGGCCTATGTCGCTTGTCGCGACATTTAACGGCCTCACAAGTACTCGACTAATTTTTGCCTTGTCGGCAAAAATTAGTCGGGGAGAGCGGACTCGAACCGCTGGCCCCTTGAACCCCATTCAAGTGCGCTACCAAACTGCGCTACTCCCCGATTTGCCCTAATTTTTAAATACCAGCAAATCGGCATCGAGCCCGCTGCTTCCCGGGGTCACGCGGGCGAGATGCCTATGAAATAAAGCTCCCTAAATTACTCCGCCCTCTTTTCCCTCATCATCAAATGTTTTACTGCCAACAAAGGAGATTTATCCTTAAAAAGAACTTGATAGATCTCATTGATGATCGGTGTTTCAACGTTATAAATTTTGGCAAGCGTATATGCGGATTTAGCAGTAGGAACACCTTCAGCGACCATCTTCATAGCCCCTGTTATCTTCTTTAAACTTGCGCCTTTCCCTATTCTATAACCGACATAGTGGTTCCGGCTCAAAGGGTTAAAACACGTGGTAACCAGATCGCCCAGGCCGCTTAAACCGGAGAAAGTTTCTTTTGCTGCACCCATTGCCTGCCCCAACCGTGACATCTCCGCTAAACCCCGTGAGACTATGGCTGCCTTTGCGTTAGTCCCGAAGCCCAAGCCGTCAGAGACGCCGCAGGCGATCGCTATGATATTTTTTAAACTGCCGCCCAGTTCAACCCCGACGATATCTTGGTTTGCATAAATACGAAAATTAGGCGCGATAAAAAGGTCCTGCACCGCCAGCATCAACGGCATATTCTTAGATGATGCTACCGATGTCGTGGGGATGCCCCGCACGACTTCCTGCGCGATCGTCGGTCCGGAAAGGACGCAGATATGCCGCGGCTTCCATACGTCTTTAATTACTTCAGACATCCTCAAAAGGGTCGTATTCTCTATTCCTTTGACCACGCTGACAACAGGGATATTTTTATTATAAAACGCCTTCCCTTTTAACAAGACACTCCTTAAATACTGGGAAGGAACAGCCAGGACCACAAGGCCTGTATCAAGGGCCTGGCTCAAATCAGATGTTATCTCAATATCCTTGGGGATCTTTACGCCTTTTAGATAATCGGGATTTGTGCGTGTCCTTGCTAAGAGGCGCGCATAATTTTCAAAAGCGCTCCAAAGCGTTACTGAATAGCCCTTGCGAGCAAGCAAAATGGCTAAAGTGGTGCCCCACCCGCCATCTCCAAGCACAGTAATCTTTTTAAAATTTAATGTCATAATACCTGCTATCCGACTGCTATTACTCTATGATTTCTAACCAGTTAGAAGAATTATTTTACAATACCGGCGGGGCTATGTCAATAAGTTCCTAGGTCGCCCGCCATTATAGCATTGGCGGGCAGCCCGACAAAGAATCAGTGGCGGGTCGATCACATCCCTGGCTAATCGACGCGCTTGACCAGCTCTTTTATCTCTCTTAAGTGGAGGCGGGCTTCATCTTCGCCGCGTTTGATCAGATCTTGCGCGTTATCAAAAACAGCCCAGGAAACAGCGGTCATATCGGGGTGAAGATTAACGTCCGATTGGCTAAGCGCGCTTATCTGGGCCAGCGAAAACTCCATGGATTGTACACTAGAAACTATGACATCAAAAATATTCGGCCTTAAAAAATCCAAGGGTTTATTCCGCCAGAGCCGTATAAGACGCCGCAGCCATGACACAACAAGGCCCCCCTGTGCCTCCTTTACATTCAAGATCTCGTAAGTGCGCTCTATCTCCTCTGCGCTTGGCAGGACATTGGCTGAAATTACCTTTTTAGCACCGCACTCGATCAAGATATCCGTAGGCAACGGATCCAGTATGCCGCCGTCGATATAATAATGATTGGCTATACGGTAAGGTTCAAATACGCCTGGTATGGATATGCTGGCCATAACCGCATCGACAAGCCTGCCGGAATCAAAAACCACCTGCTTCATAGTTGAAACATCGCAGGCTACGACCTTAAACGGCCTCTTGATATCGCAAAACGTCATATCTTTGAGATATCTCTTTAAAAACCGATGAACATGTTTGCCGCGGATCAAGCCGCGTAAAGGCAGTGTAAGATCGTCTAAGCCAAAGAGGTAAATCTTGTTTTTATTTGCCAATATGATCTCTTCGACCTCGGAGGCGCTATAGCCCGAGCACCAGAGAGCCCCGACTAGCGCGCCCATGCTCGACCCGGCAACTATATCCACGGGTACGCCTTCATCTTCTAAAATTTTTAAAACACCGATATGGGCCAAACCCATGGCTGAACCACTTCCCAAAGCAAGACCTACAAGGACTTCGCCTACGTGACGGCTGATACGGCGGATGACTTTTAAATACGGAGAGCTAAAATTATCATCTAGCACAAACGATTTTTTTTCAAGATGCGGCAAGGTCGCAAAAATAGGCTGATGGAATAGAGTCTCTTCCTGCTGGCATGTAAGCCTGGGGCCTTTGCCATGAGCCTCTGCTTCTTCCAATACGATCAGCTTTATCTTTTTCTTGAATTCTGTATCTGTCCAAACCCCAGATGCATAGAGAGAACTGGACATATTTTTCAAGGCTGCTGCATTAGCCTCCACCAGTATATGTACCTGGTCAGACTGGGCAAGCACTCGAAAAACATCCGGCCCTAGGACCTGGGGCAGATGGATAATGCAATAGTGGTAGTCATTGACGAGCATGGTCAACAGAGACACAAGAAATGGCGCCAGCGGCAGATCCTGCGTATTAGGGAAGACCCTCAACATGTCAAAACCCTTATCGGTCTTAACTATCGTTTTTAAAACTTCGTCCGGAGGGAATAATTGCCCCCTTGCCTTAAAACCGCGAGCCGGCTCAATGCGCAAGACCTCATTGACCATACTCTTGCCAGCCGACACGTGTATCAATACCGCTTTCTTTTGTGTCTGGCTCTTTAACCCAAATGATAAGGCTATCGAATACAAAAGAGCATCGTCATCGATATTTTCTTCTCCGTAGACAGCAATAATGGTGCTTTCAAAAATTGATTTCGGGTGGCCAAGATCCTTTCGTTTAAGGCGGCGCGATAACATCTGACTTAATTCAATGGCCAGGCGCGGCACACTTTTTAAAATGGCAGCGAAATTCTCTTTTGATATCTTGGCGATGACCGTATCATTGACCGCGCGCGCGCTGACAGAATGGGGCTCGCAGGTAAGGAGCGAAATAAAACCGAAATACTTTCCGCGAGTTATGTGCTCTAAGATATCCTGGCCGTTCTCTGTTTCTATAAAGATCTCGACTCGTCCGGAGATAATGCAATAGAACGCATCAGGCGGAGAACCCTGGGAATAGATCAATTCAGATCTTTTTACTTCGGAAATCTCAAGAGAATCAAAGATAAGCTTCTTTTCAAACGGTTTTAGGTCCGCAAGAAAAGGAATATGGCTAAAAATGAGGGACTTATCGAATAGATAGGACGGCTTATCCATATCTGGGCAACCTATTTTATTTCTTTATCGGTTTTTTTCGTGCGGATCTTAGCGACTTCCCAGGAATAATCGTAGAGGTGAAGCCCTTTGGATACAGCCAATATCTCGCCGTCTTCCACTCCGATCATATCGGCCATATACTGTTTGACAAGCTCCAGCCCGCCAAGATTAGAAGGAAAACCACCCCAAAGGTCCCAGGAACGAAAATACAACATAAAGTGCAGCTTATTATGGCGTATCCGTGTATCGATCAATCTCAAGCATGGCGGGTCCGCGAGCTTTATATCCGAAGGCATGCCTATTTCCATGATCGCCTGATTCGTCCCAAACCCTTCCTCTTTATACATTCGGATCACTTCTTCGATCTGATTGACGCAAAGCGGCAGTTCCCTGGTCATCTCGTGCCCGTCTTTTGACTCTTTAAACCTGACCTTAGGATCGACCAGCCGTTCACCATAGGTGTAATCTTCAGTCTCGGTCTTTGCGCCCGTCAACAGATAAGATAAATACCCCTGGATATACTCCATATCCGTAGGAGCCGGTATATTAAGGCCTTCTGGTATGATCGGGATGATCTGATGTGACGGTTTCTTGACGCGGATAGTAACAAAATCAAATTCCAGGCGCCTGGCTCCTTTATAACTGCCGCGCGTTATCGTATAGGCCTTGCCCCTGTCTAAAATAGCGCATAATGCCTGGAACCACGCGTCATCCAAGTCAAATGCATCAATATAAACAGGCTCTAGGAATTGTTCCGGCATTTTTATTGCCCAAGGATCTTAGCGATCTCACCCAGGAGATCCGCCGGGTCATAAGGCTTGGCAATAAAAAAGTTATGCCCGACCTCATGGCCTTCGCACTGCTCTTCCCTTTTGGTAAAAAGACAGGTCAAAAACAATATAGGTATATCTTTTGTGTTAGGGTCATTGTGTAATTTCGCTGCTGTCTCGGTACCGTCCATATCCGGCATCAAAATATCTAAAACTATAAGTGCAGGCCTTTCTTTCCTGGCCAAATCCAGCGCGTCTTTTCCATTTGACGCCGTCAACACATCATAGCCGGCAGATAACAGCCTTTTTTCCAAAAGGACAAGGACTTCAGGCTCATCATCAACTGCTAAAATTTTTTTCTTATGCATAGACCGCTCCTCTTAGGATTTAGACAGATTAATCCGCTTATCTATCTCTGTCAAAAGTTCGACTACATCGTAGGGTTTGGCTATAAAAAAATTCTGGCCCAAAAGATGGCCGCACGTCTTTTCTTCCTGTTTTGTAAAAAGACAGGTTAAGAACAATATAGGGATATCCTTTGTCTTGGGGTTTTCGCGCAGCAAAGACGCCGCCTCCGAGCCGTCCAGGCCGGGCATGGCAATATCCAAAATGATCAGATGCGGAAGATTTTTCTCCGCTATCTTTATCGCCTCTTTGCCGGAAGATGACTTGATAATATCGTATCCTGCTTTTGTGAGCCTCTCGGCGAGAAGCGTCAGGACATCGGGTTCATCATCGACTATAAGTATTTTTTTCTTATCCATCAACCTTCCTCCTTTTTAAATGCCATGCGTAACACCGCATTGAGCTTTTCCGGGTCATACGGCTTGGTCAGAAAAAACTCCGCTCCGGCCTCTCTGCCCATCTCCATATCCTCTTTCTGGGCAAGAACGGTCAGAAATACGACCGGGATATCTTTAGTCTTATAATCGGACTTTAATTTCTTGCAGACCTCTATGCCGTTAAAATAAGGCATCATAATGTCTAAGATGATCAGGTCGGGCATGCGATTTTTGGCAAGCTCAATACCCGCATAGCCGTCTTCAGCAACCAGGACATCGAAACCGAACGAGACAAGCCTGAATTTCAAAAGGTTGCGAAGGCCGACCTCGTCGTCAATGATCAGGATGCTTTTTTTCTGCGCTGTCATTTGCTCTCCAAGTATATCGGAACACTGAATTTAAAGATCGACCCGACACCCAGCTCTGACTCCGCCCAGATCCTTCCGCCCATCGCCTCTATAAGGTTACGCGAAATGTAAAGCCCTAATCCGGTCCCGCCCGCCCTGCGAACGAGAGTGCTGTCCAACTGGACAAATTTACCAAAGAGACGCGACAGCTCCTCGGGTGATATGCCCGCCCCTTCGTCCTTGACGCTGAACTCGATAAAATCACCGGATCGGCGGCAAAGCAAAGTTATTTTGCTATGTTCACGTGTAAATTTGACCGCATTATTTAAAAGATTCATCAGGACCTGGATCAGCCTGTCACGGTCTGCGTAAACCAGGGGAAGGGCTTTTTCAAGGTCTGTGACAAAAACCATACCTCTTTTTTCTATTTCGATCCTGGCGAGATTATAGACATGATCAATTAATTCATAAATATTGCATGGAGCAAAATTCACCCTTAGAAGGTTTGACTGGATCTTCGATATGTCTAAAATATCGCCTATAAGGCGGTTCAACCTTTTGATATTCGAAAGCGCGATGCTTAAACACTCAACTTGAGATTTATTAAGTTTTCCCTGGGTGCCGTCGGCCACGATCTCAACGCCTTCTTTTATGGCCGACAATGGCGTGCGCAGTTCGTGCGAGACCATGGAGACGAATTCTGCCTTTACCTTTTCCAATTTTTTCCGTTCTGACAAGTCCCGGATATTGAACTGTATGACTTTTTTGTCTTCGATAAAATAAAGCGACGCTCGTAATTCAACGTCTACATCCTTACGAGTTAATGTCTTGATGACCACATCGTCGTAATAAACCGAGACCCTCTGCCTTAATTCCTGATGCGCCTGTTCGAAGATCTTTGCCTCTACCAAAAAAGGCAGTGTCGTATAATCAAATCCGTGGATGTCATCACGGGCACATTCCAGCAAAACAAGGAGATACGGGTTAACACCGAGTATATTACCACTCTCAAAATCAATAATCAATATTCCGTCCTGGGCTGACTCAAAGAGCTTCCTGAACATCAATTCGCTTTTTTGCAGGGCCTTTGTCCTATCCTTGATCAGGGACTCCAGGCTCTCGGAATAATGCCGCAGCTCATCTTCAAGTTTTTTGCGTTCAGTAACATCCTTGGCCAGATGGATCACTCCGATGACCTTGCCTTTCTCATCCTTCAACGGCGAAAGCGTCACATCGGCATAGACTTTTGTGCCGTCTTTCTTTTGATGTATGTGGGTCGATGTGACACTACGGCCGCCAACTACAACCTCATCGATCTCGCATGCCTCGCATGGAGGACAGAGATGAATAGATAACTTATCACATCTTTTCCCGATCACATCTTCTTTTTTTAAGTGCCACTGCTCTAAAAAATGCCTGTTGACGTCCAGAATGGTACGCTGACGACAATCCAGGATCATCAGCTCCTCTCCGATGGAATCTATAACGTTCTTTGACAGCGCCCGTTCATATTCCAAAAGTTCCGTCATCCTCTTACGGTCAGTGATATCGAGCGACAATTCCAAAACCTGCTCCACCTCGCCCTTTTCATTTTTTATCGGCGAGGAAGTGACGAGAAAATCCATGATCCTGCCATCGGCGAAAACCACTCGCTGCTCGGCAACCTGATGCTGCCCGGTCTTTAATGTTTTAAGTATCGGACAACCTTCGCAGGTGGTATGCCTGAATTTATACGCCTGAAAACACTTCTTGCCCTCTACGCTGTCGAATTTGCCGAACCATTTTTCAAGCGTCTCATTGACCCATACTACTTCGAAATCCCGGTTGACAAGGTACAGGCCCGCACCCAGGGAATCAGCGATTTTTTTCAGGCGGTCTCTTTCTTCAGAGATCCTCTGCTGTGATTCAACAAAGGCTTTTTCTGCGGCCTTTCGTTGTGTCAGGTCTATACCTATAACGAGGTATCCGACCGTGACACCTTTATTATTACGCAAAAGGCTTATGGTAAGAAGGGCCGGAAAGTGCGTACCGTCGTGCCGCACACCTGTCCACTCTCTCTCGCAAAGCCCATCCCGCTGGACAACAGCAGTGATAGCCTCAAGCCCTTTAATAGGTCTGCCTATTTTGGCGCTAAATTCTTCTGCACACTTAGAGATCTCCGATTCAAGATAAAATTGCTCTGTTGTCTGTTTATCCACAACGTCATCGGCCAAAACACCGAACATCTTCTCTGCCCCGGTGTTAAAAACTTTGATGATACCATGCATATCAGTGGCAATAATTGAAAACTTTGTGGCAGCGTCAAGGACGGCTTTTAACTGCGCATGCGCTGCTGTCAATTTATCTTCATATTTTTTATGTACGGATATATCCTGGACAAGGCCTATGGCAAAAAGAATACGGCCCAGAGAATCCTTAACAGGGAAAAGTGTCATTGCTACATCAATACTCCCCTGCTTTGTCTTATGGACGGTTTCCAGCTCCAAGGTCTCGCTGGAAAAGACGTTCGCAATTTTAGGCTCCAAGTCATTTATACCGAAAAGATCCGTGATCTTTCTATTCAGCATAGGATTTTTATCATCGATAACTTCATATTTCTTGTGGCCATAAGTATCTTCGGCGCCAGAATTCCAAAAGATCAGCTTCAGGTCCCTGTCAAAACCAAAAATGGGATTTGGAGAATTGTTCAAAATGCCGCGGAATGTTTCTTCCGAACGCGCCAACTCGCCCTGCGTTTCTTTAAGGCGGACTAACGCCTTATCTAAATTATTCTTCTGGATCTCCAACTCAATACTCTTTAATGCAAAAATTATGAGGAAGGCGTAACCTATTATCAAAAGCATGATGAACGCCATAATAACAAAAATAGCGTAGAGCCTTACACGCAAAACCTCGGCATCAAGCCTCCTGCCGTCCAGGTCTATCCCCAGCAGGGCAACAACTTCATTTTTTGAATTCTGAAGAGGCACAAAAATAGAAAAGGTGCCATGGCCTTCTCGGTCTTGATATTCACCGTATATCGTTGTCTGTTTAGAGTGGAAGGCATCCAAAATATGATTAACAGGCGCACCCGCACCGAAGGCAGGAACAAAATGATAAGGGAAAACCTGGGTTCGGCTGCCTATGGTAAATTGAGGCTTATCGCCTTCGAGTGTCACTATGTACAGATCCTTGGCGAACGTCGATATTTCGGCTAATTTTGTCAGCCGGCTATGAAGCTTACGGTATTGCGTATAATAAATGATGCTGCCCTTGCTGGAAACAAACGAATCAAGCTCGATCGAGCCTAACGCATTCTTTAAAAGCTTTGCCTCTGTGCGGATAATTTTATTTAAGTACGTATGCTCATGCCCGGCTACAGCCGAAACGAAATGGAAACCAAAAAGCAAAAATGACAGGTAGAGGACAAGGAATGAAGCCAGGATATAACGTACTAGAGAAACACCTTTCTCTGCGCCGCGGATAGAAATGGTAAGTTTGGTGGCCCTGTGAACAAACAAAAAAGCAATAAGTGTCGCCAAAACGCCGCGCACTACCTGGACAGGCATACCTATAAGACTAAGGAACCTCTCGGAATTTACGATCTGGCTCAAAGCATAATGAGATCTCGAGACTATCAGGCCGGTCACAACGGCATAAAAAAGGAAAAGATACGGGATACAACGGAAAAATACGTCATTTCCGTCTTCTTGTTCCTGCCTCCTAAAAGCCCTTATAGCAAAAAATACTCCAATAGCTCCTGGAAATCCAAAAATATAGCGTATCGAGGCATTAAAACAAACCAAGCAGTGCGTTTGAAGATAATCAGCAAAGATAAAAGGAAGAAGCGGCAGATAAACCCAGGCAGGGATACGGACCTTTTTTAAAGTATATAAAGACCGCCTCGAAAACTCAAGCAGGCATAAAAAAGAGAACGCGAGTATGATGTCTCTTTCAAAGACCAGAAAACCAGGGTCCATAAAAGAAACAGCTATCATATCAAGCCACTCGTTAAGGCCGTGGGTAAAACCGAAAAGACTCAAAAAAAGCCATGGAAGGGTTTTTTTTGATTTTTCGCGAAAGGTAAGGATCAGGCAGGCAGTGCCTAAGAAGAAAAAGGCAGCACCATAAAACAGATAAACAAAATCCAAGTTATTGAGGAAGGCTTGTTTCATTAAGTTGCAATCGTTGTCATAAACAATTGTAACTTAATGTTATCACAATAAGTTAGGCGGGTCAAGAATGCAAAAAGCGAGCTTCCCATCAGCTCAAATGAAAAAAGCGGGAGATGGGAATCTTCCTCACCCGCCTCGCCATTCGGCGAGGCTCCTTCGGAACCTGCCGCCCTCGCTCGGACCAGTGGCGCTCGGGTCGGCTTCGATTCCCATCAGCTCAAATGAAAAAAGCGGGAGATGGGAATCGAACCCACATAACCAGCTTGTCCCGCCTTTCTGCATCTTTTTGTCAGGCGGGATCCCGCCCGCATCTTAAAATTGCATGGCGGGAGAAGGCTAGTACGATGTTATAAGAGCGGGAGATGGGAATCGAACCCACATAACCAGCTTGGAAGACTGGCGCTCTACCATTGAGCTACACTCGCACAAAATCAATAACTTGCAACAAATTCAACCACTTACGACGATATATCTCGTTACTCCTTTTCAATCCTTTTTTGGGTGTTTTGTGCGTAACACTCTTTACAATAGTCATATTTTAGTCATAGTAAATCGTACGTCCAGCGCACCAGCCTATTGGGCTATCTTACCTATATATAATAGGGCCCTTTTCTCCTGGCTTATTTCCCGTGAAATAAAATAGACTCTCTTCTCCCAAGGGTCTATTTATAGCACACAGGCAGTCATTCTTCAATAAAAAATTACGCTGTTAAATCTTCGTCCCGTACCTCTATTTTAGAGTAAGGCGCATGCGATGCGCACCAATCATCGATATCGTCCCCTGTCACCGTTTCAGGTGACATCCTGCCGAAATGATCAATGAACCAATGCCATTTTGCAACGATAGTCGCGCAAATCTCAACACCAGGCCATTGGAAAATCATAGCCAAAAACCCGAGGCCAGTAAACCATGTTAACGTTTTTCCAAAAATCAGAAGTACATCATACCCCTTCCCAAGATCCTGATGAGACCTTGAGATCAAAGTCAACATATCAATCTCTGACAACCCCATATTTCGCCAAACGCGGATCCTCTTGCCTTGGAGCCGGCTGGCCGGACTGATTATAACTTTACTCTGTTGTTCAATGATACGCTTTTCATCCAGCGCCATAGCAACGTGGTAAAAATCAACATCATCGATGAGCCACTTTGGTGCCTTCTTCTTGGATATGAGTTCATATATCTTCCCAACAAACCAATGCCACACCGTAGGACTCTTCTGTAAAAATTTCACAATCTTAGCATAGGATTTGTCGCTATCTACGAGAATAATATCACCTGCTCTCAAAATTCCCATCGGAGACCCCCTCTTCCACCAAGGCCAGTCCGGCTACTTGAATCTGTCGCCCGTTCCGCAAAGCCGTAAGTCTCTCCGAAAAGTGTAGGTATCCACCAAGATTTTTTCTGCCCGATTTTCTGATCTGGACTGGATGTGACGTTGCCAGTGAAATGAGCAAAAGGCAGGACCACAACCTTCGGCATCGATACATTCTGCGTCGGCTTTGGCGCAAACCATCCGATCAACCTAAATGCCAGAAATATAATAATGGCATACTGCGCGCTTTTATTTAGCCGGCGCCACCACATCACTGGGTCAATGTAGGGCTTCAACCACTCAAATAAATTCCACGTTGTCTTGACTTCATCGGCCATGACATCCCCCTTCCGGAAGTATTTCTTGAACAGCTCCAAGGCATCCCATATTGATATGCCTCAAACGAATGTAAACGATGTTGTAGCTTTCTCTGACAAAATCTTCATTGGTCGCCACCTTAGGTAGCTCGCGCAATAAGACACGCTCCGTAAGGCCTAAAAAATCCTTTATAAAATCTTCCCGCTTGAGCTTATTTTTAATTCCCATGGTTTTTTGCCTCTTCACAGCGTCTCGGGCATTCCGGAGCTGACATCTCTTTAACCTGACTAATCGCAAGGGGCTCCTGCCGGCACTTATAAACCGCATACCAACGGCCAGATAACCAGTCAAACTCATCCCTACTCCAACACATTAGTTTCAATACAGCCTCCGCTAAGCCTTTTTCTCAAGCTCCTCATAAGCTGAAACAATATCATCGGCATCGTAATCAAGACATTTTGTATTAAAAGGACAGTTCCATATAGATCCTATGCTTGTCGAATCAAAAACATAACTATCCGGCCTGTGGCAAAACGGCGTCTTACAGGCCTGTTTCGTCAAATTTCTTTGGTACTCATAACCCAGTTTTTTTGGATTTGTTCCACCCCATATCACAACGCCTTTGAGCCCGAAAACTGTAGCGGCGTGGTGAAGAAAGCTATCTATGCCAATAAAACCTTCTGCGAATTTAAGAAGTGCTATGATGCCGCGAACCGGTGTATTTGGAAAGAATAACCTCTCGGTGCCTTGGATATCCGGAAAATTCTCATGCTGGATTACACCAACAACATAATCTCTGGATACAAGTTTGTTGGCTAACTTCTGGGCTACCGATTTTGATAATGACCTCCTATGCATACGGCTAACTGCATCAATCAAAGCCATCTCATCTTTATTTTGTGGAATGATTCCACCAATCCATTGCATAACGATAAATTTCTTCTTACCCTGTTGTGTTATTTTATCGACATAAGCCTTGGCAGCTTCCATCTCATTGTCCAAGAAAAATATCTCCGGCATTGCTCCTTTGCGCTCAATGCCAATCATTTTGCACCAGGTATCGATAATATGCTCTACATTAAACATATATTCGTAATCCGTATATGGTTCAACCTTGATGACAAAGCTCTCAGAATTCACATAATCATCATAAAAATAAAGAGGATTGCCAAAGTTAAAAACCTTATAGACGTTCGGATTATAAAGAAAAATGTCCGGATATCCCGTTAAGACAATGATCTTCTTTTCAGGAAACTCCTCCGCGAGTCGTTTAATTACCGCAGTTGAGCAAATAACCTTACCTACTCCTCCTTCGGCCACAAAAATTATATTTTTGATCTTCGTTTCTCTAATACGAGTCATATCAATCATGCCACAATTCTCCTCACCACTTTTGTATCCCCAATAAAGCGATATCATCGCTATCTATTTTGTACTCAATGACGCCCTTGCGCACAATGAGGTAATACTTAATCCTGGTAAAATTCGAATCCTCTTTCCCGGTAATATTCGCAGGTGCAATATTATCCTGTTTGATTTTATATAAGGAAATTATTTGCTGTCCTTGGAAGTTCTCTATGAACGAAACTACATCCCACACAATCCCTGAAAATTGCGTGCCATTTTTTAGCGTGATTTCCACATTCCTATTCTTTGAATCTAACAACGTCTCAAGATCATATGCTTGACATACTGAAGCAAACATCAACAAAACAACCATTCCTATGAGTATTTTCCTCATCTTACCTCCTCAACTGTAAGCTATGGCCATCCAATTTATGCATCCGGCAGGATCAAGCACACAACTTGTCCCGTATGTATCTTGGATCGTGTATAAATTCGTATAACAACAAGAGGCCGCGCCTCCCGTGTAAACCGTATAACACAACACCTGGCAGATCGCCGTGACGCTAACACATGTCCATCCAGTTTCACATCTGTATGGGCTTATTCCGGACTGGCACAATGTCTGAATACATGAACAAAACGTCATCGATGCCCTGCCAGAAGCGGCCGCATGACTTCTTTGGCCGGCTGGCATCATACAATTTACCGTGACATTGCCCTGATAAAGTGTTGTTACACTTAAAGTCCCAGCGCAGTCTGAGAACCACGTGCATTGCCCCCAAGACGTACAAGCCGAGTTTTTCCATTGGCCTATACAACCACCCAAACACCAATAGAGGATTGAGCAATAGATATTCGATGGTAATCCTGAAAAACTAACCGCGTCCGAATAATAACATGTTGCGTATGTTCCATTACCATTGTAAGGACAGACATGTAACGGACTGCAATTTGTCCCATAAACGGTACAAACAAGATTTTGTTGTGATGTCGCGCAAATTCCGGCATCAACATAAGCGAGTGAGCTCTGCGCCGCTACGATCTCCCATTGCGCATTGCATGGAAATGTAAGACATTTGCAAACGCTCTGTGTCGTTTTAAGCTCTGTTACATTTGCATGGGGCTGAGCATAAGTATAAGAACATGAACAATATGACCCAGCGCCTACAACCCTGTAACATATTACGTATGATAAGCTCCCATAATAATAATTCGAGGGCGCCGCGTTGTTGCACCAAATCTGAAATCTAAGCCTAACATTTGTTCCGCAAACTCCGGTAGCGGTGTATACTGATGTTCCAAAACCGACATCCTTGACCGTTTCAGACCCCACACTTCCGGTTGTCGTCAGGCATGCATGGACAGAAAAACAGTATCCATAACAAGTAGCTGATGTACAAAACCATGTTGGGGAATCCGCGTAAACCTTCCATGATTGACAAGATCCAGAACTCGCTGAGTTATAACTCATCAATGAATTAGGACTGACCACGATTTTAGGCGCATCACACCATCCTAAAAGAATAACTGTATCGCCGGTACACGCCACCCCGCTGCATATCCTTTTAACATAAGGCACATCTCCCAGAACGTCATGGAATTTCAATGCGCCGGAATAAAGATATGAGTAATTACACGCATTGCTTGGATCGAAGAGACATAGACTGCCAGCGCAAATATTCCCCTCTTTAACCTCAAAAAGTTTTACGCAATTCGCGTTATAACTATATATCCCGGTAGAATCAAAAACGGTTCTCGCTCCACCGGATCCCGTCTGAATAGTCCCGCCCTGGATTATCCCAGCCGTAATCGTCCCCATATTAGCCGACAAAGCAGATAAGCACGCCACATATATCTTGCGCGCGGTGATAATGTTATCCCCGAGCATGCTCTCCGTAATATTGGCAAACTCAACCTTGAGTGCGCTTGTAAAAGACCCAGGGCCATATCTATCCACGGCTCGGACTTTTACATACACGCTATCAGTTATCATATAAACAGACGTCGCATCCGGTTGCGTATTCCACGCGGAATCTACTGCGATCTCGCCGGTCGCATCCACGAAATCGGAAATTGTTCTTGTTTGTCCAACACCGGTTCCTTTTGTGATCGTGATCGTGTCACCGTTAAAATAGTCGTTACCAAGACCGCTCAGATTTGAATCTGTGATCGTACTTGCTCCTCCGCTCTGTGCCGTTCCTCCCCTGGGCGCTTTACTGCTAAGCTCAATACTCTTTCCGGATACCTTCCCAACCAGCGATTCCTCACCAGCCCAGGAACCCGTCTCTGATTTGTAGATTTCATAATAAAGAAGGTCTGCATCGGCCGTATCAATCCAATAAGCCCTCGCCACATTGAACATCACATCGGCTGCCAGGCCTGTAGGAACAGTGGGCGCCTGGTTTTGAGGCGTCAAAGATGTTGCCGTAACCGAATAAACCCCGGATGAATTAAATGCCTTGATATAAAACGTCCCAGGCGATCTCGTGGCCGGCACAAGCGTCTTTCTATTCGCAGATCCCTTATATATTTGATGGATATCATCTGCTCCCCAATTTGAATTCTGATCTCTTATTTCATAGCCGGCAACATCCAATTCCGTGTTATTGCCCCACGCCAAAAGAAGAACATCCCCCCAGGAATACGAAAAATCTTGAACCTGTGCCGGAGCCGTTGTTCTCCCCACGATCGTAATGGAACCTGAGGGGGAACCATCAAAGTTTCCCTGATATCCATTGCTGCAGACCGTCACAACCTTGACCATATACGCTTTTTTCTCAAAATCTGTGCGGATCTCATAATGGATCCCCAAAGCTGAATCAATAAACTTATAAGATGCCCCACCATCATCGGATAAATAGATCCGCGCGCTAAGATACTTGTTTAGATATCCGTCATTACTTGGCTTGTTAAACCAAACGTCTATTGTCGATTTAACAGTCCCGTCTGGAAGAAGCGATGTTCCCTCCGTCAACAATAGGTCCGTCACATTAGGCACATTCGTTGAAAATCCAAGCGACGAATAATACGAGTCCGGAACAACAACAGCTGAATCGTCGTAAACTGTGTTATCAACCTCAACAGCACTGACCTCGCATTCATTGGAATTATTAATCCTCATATTGACAATCCGGAACTGCTTGACGACTTTACCGCTTTCGCCGAAAGCGTAAACTTCATATGCTGCCGGCGTTGTTGCGAATGTTCCTGAAATAGTGAGCACAGAATATGTCCCGGCTGCATTCGTGACTGTTTTTTCCTCTATTGAATAATCAGCATGCCGGATCCTGATTTTATAAGTTTTAGCAGTTTCAAGAGTCACTTCTTTATCCAGCGTTACCGAATTTGACGTGCCGGATATAACATTCCCGGAGAATCCCCACTGCGGCACATCATGCGAAAAATCAATCAAGTCACCGGCTTGGCATGCTATTGCATCAATACCAACCCTAAAATTGATCGTCTTGTTAATTTTTTGATAAACATTAACCCGATAACGCGCCTCTCGGACTACATAAGATATCTTGCTAAAATAAAGCTGCAGATCTGTTGGCCGCATGGGATCCGTGGTCAAAGACGTTGGATATTCATAACCAATATCATTCTGTTCATAATCCTTATCTTTGTCGTTAAATCGCACCTTCGCGACATTGAACATCTCTTTGACGGATTTCCATGCTTGCGTAAAGCTTCCCTCCACGATATTACCCATGCCAAACAACTGAACAGAATCCCCGGGCGCATCTATTGTTATTTTTATGGCGCCTTCGGAGAAGAAAATTAACCCTCTGAATGTACCGGCAAACTGCAGAAGCACATCCGGAACCGCCATTGACTGATCCAAAACCATATCTACCCTAAAACGCTTTTCATATCCTCCAGAACCATCAGGGACCTTTTCTTCACAGTATCTGGATTTTTGCAAGAGTAACGTTGCATCCAGCATTGTGGAATCCACATAATCCCCAAGTCCATAACGCGTATTCGTCAATAAATCTCTCAGACACCATATCGGATTCGCGCTATACCTCTCCACATAAGTCGATCCGTCCCAGGTGCATATGGCATCATCAGAAAATCTCTTATATTGAGAAGTCGCTGGATCCCAATAATAATCATCCCAAACGACTTCACTTCCTGAATACATAACCTGCGGCACCAGGACCTTTTTCCCTTTGATCAACACTGTGAACTGCGGAGATGTTCCAGAGAGCTGATCCGTGGCCAAGGCCTCTATTCCCAGTAGCGCGGTATTAGGATATGCCAAGTCACCCGTTAAAATCTCATCCATATTATTGACTTGAACATCACCGACATAATAAGTTGATGAATCATCGCTTGTCTTGGTAATCCTGATGTCATACTGCCCAGGGGTTAAACCTGAATGCCTAAATGTCCTTCGTACTGCGGTTCTCGACCTCTCCGAAATCGTAAATGATCCAAGGCTGGTATAACTCGGATCCCCATGAAGCTTATATTCAACGGTGTATATAACGGCCCAAGTGTTGATCGCCCCATCATTGCCTATGTTGTAAATGCCATAAGGAAAAATCAACTGGATCTCAAATGCTGATGCGTCTGTAGCAATCGTGGTATAAACCCATGGATTATTTTTGGTTAAGACCTGTGTCTGCGCATAAAGATTATGCAGATCTTGAAAATTCGGGATAATCGCCTGAGAGTTCGTGCCCTTTCTGATCGTGGACGTTATCCCATCATAATTGGCCACCGGCTGCTTATTCACCTTAATATCCGCAATGTCCTCAACTTCGCCCTCACAAAGCCCAAGAAGCACATTCAAATAATTCTTATCACCATCTGTCCGGATATAAGCATTAATGATGTTTCCTCCTACCCGGTGTGTCCCGTAAACGATAGGAACGGGGAGACCCACATCCTGCGTCGTCTGAATCCCATCCCACCCATATGTTGGCGAAGCGTTGTCGTTTGTCCCATAATTAGGCGTCTTGATTTTTCGGGTGGCTCCAAAAATAGCCATGGCCACCGAAGCCACAGTAGTGATAATCCCAGCAACCAGAACCACCCCTTGCCAGAATATCGCAGCTGCCCACCATGTCGCTATTGCGGCAAACTCAACATCAGGAGTCACTATTAGCTCATCACCTCTATCAAGCGGTCGGTTAAGATCCTCAATCTTCTTACCGCACAAGATTACTTTGGAGTTTGAAGAATCGATATCCGCCATTTTGAGGTATTCCTTGACAGATAAATCACGATTGAATAGAAAAGAGACCTTTTTGCGGCCCTCATTGTTTAAAATGTTCGGAATGTATTTTATGGTGATCATAGTCCTTTAAAGTGATAAAACCCCTCAATGAGAAACTTCATATGATCAAGCCGCGAAACAACCGTACCAGATTTGCACGCATGTAAAACATCATTGTTTGACAAGACAATACCACCATGATCAGCCACTTTTTTGCCATTCATATAAAAAAGCACAACATCAAACGGCTTAGGAACATCAACTCTTTCCCATTGTTTATGGTGATTCTCAATGAAATAATTGCGCCCTTCCCAGACCCAGTTCATGGGATAATCTTCTTCAATGTCCAATAATTCAAACCCAAGATCTTTATAGACATTAATAATGAGACCGTAACAATCGAGGCCGGATATTGACCGGCCCTGATGTTGAAAAGGAACCCCCAAATATTTTTTCCTAACCTCAGACTCCGTCAAAAGAAAATCCTCCGGCTTGGCACTGAAGGTTCGCCTCCAAACCTCAATTGATTCAAATAGGCCTGACACTGCTGCAACGTTTTATTGCACGATGTTCCGGCGCCGGCATATCCGCATTCCGTTCCCTTAAATATGGTCCATTCACAGTGATGCCTCGAATATCTTCTTTTAGGAAGTCTCAAATCCAGGGCGTTGAATTTAGAAGAAAGTGTAAAAGAAACATCCATCTCATTTGCAGATGGGATGCCATCAATATAAAAGGTATGAACGATTTTCGCGGTCGGGTTTGACAACTGATTAGCCCATACAAGAGCGATTGTGACCTTTGTTTTCCTTAAATCGTAAAGTTCCAAATAGGATTGAATTAGACGCGAAACATTCGCGATCCGGATCGTAACCGTATCTATTTCTCCGCCAGTATTCTCACCGATGAATTCATGCGTCACTGGAAAACGTTGATATATGAGCCCATCAAAGGTGATATCGGCATCCGCCTCGGCAAACCGCAAGTTATTGCCAGCGCCATCGTAATTAAAAAGCGTATAAAGATATATCGGCTTATTCTCTTGCTTAGTCAGCTCTGATTTTGTAATGCTATCAAGATTTCTCATTTAACCTCCACCAGCTCGAATTCAAAATCGTAGATCCCAGGAGCCTTCAAGACATAGGTTAAAGAATCGTTTTTAAATCTTACCGTATGTGTTGCCGAAGTTTCGGGGTTTGTCCATGTAAAGGCAGAATAAGATCCGAGCTTATTTGTAAAAAGAGTCTGAATCGTAGAAAGGTCTAATGTCGGCCGATTTTCATAAACAAGCTTGAAAGATTTCAATTGCCCCGTCCACTTTGGCCGACGTTGTTCTATCCCATTTTCAAATTTAGTGATCAGCGTTTTAAATTCAGGGGTCGTTGAGAACGTAAAATCAGGCTTGAGTATCAAATCATTTGCCATGTTTTCCTCAATTCTGGTATTGCCGCATCAGCTTTCTTATCGCGCCATTGTTAACGATTGACTGCGAAACCGCATCTACGAGCAGCCGCTTATTTCGTTCAATATCTGTAGCATCCCATAACTGCACTACTGGAGTGATATTAATGGTTATCCCACCTTTACTTCTCATATATTCCCTATTCTGATCCCTGGATAAGACCCTTTCTCCTGTCTGAGCTATAATAGGCACTTCATCAGAGGCCAGATTGAGTCCTTTATGTGCCCGAATAATACCTCCATGATGATAAGGTGACCACGCGGTTGTAAAAGAATGTCCGGCAATACTCTGCGCTCCGGTATTAACCGTACTGCCGCCGACGCCTCCCACAATAGCTCCTCCACTAAAAAGATTTCCTATTCCCATAATTGCTTTTGTCATGAGATATTGCGCAAGCATATCGCTCAAAATCTTTAAAACGGATTGCCCGAAACTCTCGAATGTCTCTTTAAGACTTCCAATCTGTCCGGTGACCGTATTATAGAATACGTTACTAAATGTATCAGTCATCGAATGAATATAAGCAATATAGCCGTCATGGAATATCTTAAACTCGCTTTTAAGTCCAAAATAAGCCAGTTTTGCCTCTGCATACATCGCTTGTTGGCCGCGAATGAATTCCGTTACCATTTCGCCATCACCACCAAATCGCCGTTTAAATTCAACTAAAGCGTTTTCTTGCTCCAAGCTCAATGCTTCTAAAGTATGTCCTTCCGCTTTAAGTCGCACGGCTTGCTGGTTGGTTAAAGCAATGGTACGATCCTCATCAATACGTTTAAGTACAGCTGAATTATATTCAGCTATTTTTTGTTTATCAGCTGCGGCCACGCCATAAAGTTTTACTTCCTGGCTTAGAAGATCTTTCCTGTAATCAAATTCAGACAACGCGAGTTGCTTTGTCTTGGCAGTTAATTCTACATTCAGCTTCATTGCTTCAGGAGATGTTGATTTAATACCGCTTGCTAAAGCAGAAAATTGATCACCAGCCATTTGCCAAGATTCGCGCCATTCTGTTTTTGGTCCCTTTTTGAAAAAATCTAACCACCCTTTTTGTTTTATTCTTTGAGCAGTAATTTGACGTGCCGCTTCGGCCTGAGCTGCCCAACCTACCTTTTCGGCGATTTGAACTTTGACAGATTCGCCCGCAACTTTTATTCCGTAATCTAAAATTGATCCCCAATTAGCTCCCGCCCGGGCATCCTTTGTAGCTATATTAAATCCATACATCTTCTTGGATAGTTCTTCAGTGCTAATACCAAGTTTGATAGAGGAACGATCCATATCATCAATTTCTTCACGTAATTTTTTGAGTTGGCTATGCATCCCATAAAACACCGCTGACGCGAAACCCATAGCCAAACTTGTTTTCATCCATGCCTGACGCAGTTGTAAAATAGGCTGGAGCGTACTTTTTGTATCATTAGAGAATTCCTTAATAGCCGCACGTGCGGATTGTACACGCTTAGTGGCTTCATCTTTCAGCGTTAAGGTAATCTCTATCTGTTTAGAATCAGGCATTGACAAATCCTCTGTTTATGATATAAAGAACACATGAGCGGATTTTTAATTTTTCTATCAGTTTTATCTATCATAATTAGTTTCTTTGCTGCTGGAAATGTCCAGACCGAAACCGCCTTCCAGCAATTGGTTAGCCAAAATTATCTGACGCATGGTTTGCTTTTCAGTTTATTTTTTATCGGCTTAGCGTTTTGTAATTGGAAATTGAGGGAAGAATCTAAAAAACGACCAGTAGAACAACCACCTGTTGAAAAAGACGACAAACCGCCGACAGAAAATTTTGAACCATCCATCAAAAAAAATTGGTAGTTCATTTCTCCTTTCCCTCCTTATTAATCAGCCCCTGTATAAACGAAACAGCCTCAATAAATTTCACAGGCTGTTCCATCCAACTCCCCGGATTTGGTAAAAATCCACCTTTATAAAAATTATAGGCCTCTATATACTTAAAACTTTTCTCCGTCACAAGTTTCAGCGGACACCGCTGAAACACCCAATTATCAAGCTTCCAAGCGTCCTGGATGGTGCTATTTTTAACACAGCCACGTTCTTCTTTTTGGATGGGTGAACACTTGCGGCAGTCCAGCTTAAATTTTGGCAGCTGGACTGCCAATTTCAGTTTTTTTGTTCACCTTCATTCAAGCCGTTAGCCTTAAGAATCTCCGCTGACAATTCTGGAATAAGCAGCTTCGGGAATGGCAATTTTGCCAATACTTCATCAGCCACAACTTGATATTCAGAAGATCCGATTTTGATAGTGTCTGTTTTGAATATGACCATCTGGCCAGTCACCGGATCGGCCAAGTCTTCTATATTTTTAATCCCAAATTTAACCCGCAGCAAATTCGCCATCCCCATTTCGATCTGGACCTGTGGCATGGCCGCCGGATCAGAAGAATCGTCTCTTAAAACTTGCGTCTTATCCGTGATATAGGTATCCACGATCGCATCGATCACGCCGATGTAGAACTTCGTCGGCTTATTCTGATCTTTGTCTAAGCGTGAAATATACGGTTTTGTTTCGTGAAGATTGATTGCCGTCAACATAGCTGCTTCCTCCCTTTTATATCGAAACTTAATCGAACGTCGGTTATAGTTGGATAATACACAACTCCGTATCGCCCAGAGACAAATGGCTATTAAGCTCAAAATTGCTCTTGGCGATGGCCAGGCTATCCCTATCCTCATCAGCCACGGCTGTATATTGCACTTTAGGCGCATAGATACGGAATTTATTTCCAGTCGTAGTGCCAACAATAAAATCAAGCACCATTTCCGTCCCGCCGAACCACTTCGTGTGAAAATCATGTGTGGCCGCAAGGACCATCTCCGGATTATAGCTTCCGGTAATCTGGCGGTTGGCAATGATATATGATAGGATCCCTCGGTCATTATTGATATCATCCCTGGATGCCAGCGTTGTCGCGATATCCAGATCCAACTCGCCAACCTTGGCCGCGTATGCATCAATAGTAAATGCCGCATTCAGAAATATCGGCGGCACAGTAGATTCATGAGCAATGCCTGAAAGAAGAGCTGTGTCAGCAACGCCCGCTTCCACACCTCTAAAATCAAAATCCATCATGCCCGGTTCACCGGACTTAAAACCGAATTTCACGTGACCTCGGCACCCTCTCAAAAGCTTGCGGACACCATCTTCATAAGATCCTATGGTTAAAGATGGTACACTTGTCGAGCTATCCAACTCCCACGCCTTTGATACGACTGTTCCGGTCGATGATGTCGTGGCTGTAGCTCCTGAAATATTTCCTGTCAAAACCTCTCCGCTTTGAAACGTCCCCGTTAAAACAACGATAAGAATCGCCGATGCGCCGGTGGCCGTATTGATAATCACCCTACCAGTGGCCAGAGACGTGCCTCCGGCGACAGTTTCTCCATGCAAAAACGGTCCATTCGTCACTGCACCAATTGTAAAAGACCGGACAGAATTGCAAGCAAAACCACTGGCTTTCAATAACTTTGACCATTCCGGCTCGGTTATTGCTGTTCCCGATCCGCGCATCTCCAGTCGGAAACTTAAAGAACCCGAACGCTTGCCCACCAACTGTGCAATGCTTGACATAGAGGACCGCACTGGATTCCTGCGATACATCTCCGGATCAAATGATACTTTGGAGTCGTACACTAACAACTTGGCGTCAGCCGCGGCTAATGTTTCGGCTACGCCCTCGCTACTTTCAATCTTTGCCGCCAACTGGCGTCTTCGTGATAACATTTTCTCCTCCTCCTTAATTATCCTGCCACTTTGGGATCAGTTTGTTGATGACGATACACGACTTCTAAACTCATGATCAAACCGCAGGCCGATTGGCCCTCAACGGTATCAAAAGGAATCGTGCTTAAAATATTAGTATCTATGGCATAACCGCCGCGGGTGATATCCACAGCGAGAGCTTTCTTGATATCGCCCAAAAGGCTATTGAGCACTGTATCTGTGGCTGTGGTATCTGTTTCGTCCTGGCGCATCCAAATATCCAGGTGGACGGTCAACTTACACGTAGTCAATGGATTTGGGCTTGGATTTTCATCTTCAATACCTGCGGTGATGATAATACAGGGTACTTGCACTGTGCTATTCCCGCGCTGTTTATACCGCTGAACGGATGCTATCGTATTATCGTATCCGTTAGCAGCCTTAACGGCTTCCAGCGTAGTCACGAGATTCGTTAGGATGTTTTCGCGGATTGTGTTCATGCCAAGTCGCCTTTTTTTAATGCCTTGTCAATATGCTTATTAAATGTGTTCATCCGATACCCTTCCATCCGATCCCAGGTATCAAAAAACCGAAGCCGGGGCTGAATCTTAATTTTATTGCGAAGAACAAAATACGGGATGAGTTTGCCTTCTTCTTTTTTCATCAAGAACAATCGGCCATTCTTGGATTTGTAAACAAAGAGCTCATTTTCTTCTTTGCTCTTTTTCCCTCCCCAAAAAGAACGCGCAATGCGCCCCGTGGATGGATCTAAAGCATTTTTAATGGGAATGGCTAACATCTTCCCCTTTGCTGTAACCTCACCACCTTTTTCGTGCAGTTTGACAATCTTGGATCGGCTAAAAATACCCAACTGGATATCCAGCGGATCTGCGCTTAAACGCGGGTTGCGGTATACCCTTAAATGCCGGCCGATGCCGACGCGCTTCGTGGCGATAAATCTGCGGTCCCGCAAGCCAGTAGAAAAATACAATGTCTTGAAAAAGCCTTTACGGATATGATCTAAGGCATCTAAAAGCTCTTCTCTCAAAATTCCTGGAATATTCTTTAATGCCAGATCAAGCCGACGCGCGTCAATGCGTACTCCCTCCACATCCAGATATTTCCTGGAATCCCAAATCTCTCCTTTTACATCTTTGGGATTGACTCCAGCCGCGCGCAATTCATCCAAATTCGCAATCCCTTTTGTCATAATTACCTCGTCACCAAAAGTCGCCAGGAGCTTTCATCTTGATCTAAAATATCCGCTACCACCCAAGAAACATTCGATCCGCCGAGACGGTCCGGGAAACTTACTGTATCGCCGCCTCTATTAACCGAAGCGACACCGACTGTCGCGTCATTTGCGATTGAGATCTCCGCTTCTGTGTTCAATGTTCGCCCGGGCGTTTCTTCCGCAGGATCTAACCGATTACGAGTGACTACCGCTTTGATGGATCTCGCAACATCATCCTTGGGTGTGTACGAAATGACTTCCGCAAATTCATTTGTATTGAGAAAACGATTCTTAAAATCTTCCTTCATCTGATCTTTAAAGCTCATATCTTCCTCGTCGCTGGTTATTCTCTTCCCGGGGTGCCCGTTATTTCCCGTGAAATAAAAACGACCCCAAAGACTATTTGTCGTCTTTCTTCTTAGCCTCTGCTTTTGTCTCGGGCCCGATCACCTTGATCTCTCCTAACTGAAGCGCCTTGCTGACATCATCCGCGCTCAATCCATCCGCTGTGGTGCCCTCTAAAATGACATAACCCGCTGGTAATTCTTTCCCGCGGATCGTTCTTCTTGTTGCTAAAACTACTTTAATACCTTCCTTTGCCATGGTACGTCCTCTCTCGTTATTTCATCCCCTGGGCCCGGTTATTGAGCCCAGGGGATGGTCTATCTGACCTGGTTTATGACAAGGTGCAGTGCACCGCTTGCTGCCAGTATCCGTATCCGACATTCCTGGATGCTTTGACGCCATACAGGTGCCGGTTGTTCTTGAACTCCTCTTCGGACCCTTCCGCGATCGCGT
>JACRLT010000010.1 GCA_016235185.1 Candidatus Omnitrophota bacterium | reverse complement strand
TGGTACTGGAGATTATAGACGGCGTGAGTGCTTTTTCGGAATCTCATGCCGTTATTGTACCATATCTTTTATGCCACCACATTGTCTGGACAGCCTATACATCACCAGACAGGAGTCTGGTGGTTTAACGGCTGACTAAATTAAGACGTCAGGACTTTAAGCGCGTGGAGATATTTTTGGGAGGTCTTTTCTATGATGTCAGCTCTTACTTCAGGCGCCGGGGGTGTCTTATCCCAATCAAGAGATTCTAGATAATCGCGCACAAACTGCTTGTCAAAACTGGGCTGGGGCTGTCCCGGCTTATAACCTTCCTTAGGCCAGAAACGGGAAGAATCAGGGGTCAGGACCTCATCGATCAGGATGATCCTGCCGTTATAAAGGCCGAACTCAAACTTGGTGTCTGCAATAATAATGCCGCGCGCCAACGCATAATTAGCAGCTTTAGTATAAAGCGAAACACTGATATTTTTGATCTTTTCGAAGACGTCAGACCCAATAAGCTTCTTTGCAGCCGCCTCGTCGATATTGATATCGTGGCCGACATCGGCCTTTGTAGAAGGAGTAAAAATGGGCGTGGTTAATTTTTGCGACTCTTTTAAACCCGCAGGCAAGGATATTCCGCAGACTGAAAGATTTTTTTGGTATTCTTTCCAGCCGGAGCCTGAAAGATAGCCGCGCACAATACATTCGATCGGCAATGGCTCGGCCTTTTTCACAAGCATTGATCGGCCCTTTAAAACATCCCCATATTTGGCAAGCTCTGCAGGATATTCTCTGATATCAGCCGTCAACAGGTGATTGTCTACGATATCTCCAAGATATTCAAACCAAAATAAAGAGATCTTCGTCAAAATCTTGCCTTTTTCAGGGATACCACAACCCAAGACAACATCAAAACAAGAGATCCTGTCTGTGGCAACGATCAACAATTTATCGCCAAGGTAATAGACATCGCGGACTTTCCCGCGGCGGGCGAGTTTTAGATCAGGGAAGTTGGTTTGAAGAAGAATATTATTGTTCATCCTGCTTGCGGCTGAGAACATGTGATATTTGCTTAGAGCTTAGGGCTAAGGGCTTAGGGTAACTACTTTTTACTACGCTCTACGCTCTATGCCCTATGCCCTATGCATTCCTCACTCCTGCAATCTCTTATTCTGCTCTTCCCATTCCTGCCAGATCTCCTGCGGAAGACGGTCCCCAAAAGACGATAAAAATTCTTTCTGGCTTTCCATTTCCTGGATCCAGGTAAACCTGTCGATCTCCAGAAGTTTCTTTAACGTCTCTTTTGGTAAATGTAGCCCGTTGAGATCTAAGCTTTCGGGGGTAGGGATATAGCCAATAGGGGTTTTGACACCCTGCGACTTCCCGTTGCAACGGTCAAGTATCCACTCAAGTATCCTTAAATTCTCTCCGTAACCCGGCCAAAGGAACTTTCCGTG
Organism: Candidatus Omnitrophota bacterium; assembly: GCA_016235185.1. Taxonomy (GTDB): domain Bacteria; phylum Omnitrophota; class Gorgyraeia; order Velamenicoccales; family Velamenicoccaceae; genus UBA9636. The sequence goes on along the minus strand of JACRLT010000010.1, from coordinate 2,545 downwards.
TTCGTCTGTGCGGAACCAATTTACATGGAATATTTTTGGCTTTTTCTCAAGACGCTTATCCACTTCCAACCAATGAGCAAAATAATCCCCCATATGATAGCCGCAAAACGGCAACATGGCCATAGGGTCACGACGGACTTCACCGAGCTTGCCGACCTGCGCCGCTGTGCGTTCTGAAGCCATGGTGGCGCCGACGTAGACGCCGTGCTGCCAACTAAAAGACTCATAAACAAGAGGCGCTACATGGGTCCGGCGGCCGCCAAAGACTATGGCTGAAATAGGCACCCCATGATGATGTTCAAGCCTGAAAGAAATAGACGGACACTGTGATGCAGGCACTGTAAAACGGCTATTAGCATGCGCGGCTTTTACGATCTGTCCTTTTTCATCCTTGAGACCAGGCCTCCATGGCCGGCCCTGCCAGTCAATCCCTTCTTCGGGAGGCGGCTCATCGCTATCTTCCCACCATACTGTAAAATCTTTTTTTAAAAGCACATTGGTAAAGATCGTATTCTTCTTTATGGTCGCCATGGCATTGGGGTTGGTCCTGGAATTAGTCCCAGGAGCAACACCGAAAAACCCGGCTTCAGGATTGATCGCCCATAAGGCGCCATCAGTATCTATACGCATCCAGGCGATATCATCGCCTACTGTCCAGATCTTATATCCCTTGGCTTTCAATCCTTCCGGCGGGATCAACATGGCCAGGTTAGTCTTGCCGCAGGCGCTTGGAAAAGCAGCAGCGATATATTCTACATGGCCATTCGGCTCCTCGATCCCCATAATAAGCATATGCTCGGCAAGCCACCCTTCTTGCTTAGCCATATGGCTGGCGATCCTTAATGACAGGCACTTCTTACCCAGAAGAACATTACCGCCGTAACCGGAACCAACACTCCAAATCGTGTTATCTTCAGGAAAGTGCAAGATAAGCCGCTTGTTAATATCAAGATCAGCTTTAGAATGAAGGCACTTTGTGAACTCCCCTTCGGCCCCTAAAAAATCCAAGACCTTCTGGCCAATACGGGTCATGATGCGCATATTTAATACAACATATATGCTATCAGTCACCTCCACTCCGATCTTGGCAAAAGGAGAACCTACTGGGCCCATGGAAAAAGGGATCACGTACATAGTTCTGCCCTTCATGGCTCCGCGGAAATAGGCCCCAGCCTTCTTATAGGCCTCCTTAGGAGACATCCAGTTGTTCGTCGGGCCCACATCCTCTTTCTTCTTCGTACAGATATATGTCAGGTGTTCTGTGCGGGCTACATCATTAACAGCCGTCCGATGATAAAAACAACCCGGTAGTTTATCCTGGTTAAGACGGATGATCTCGCCCGTTGCCACCGCTTCATCTTCAAGGCGCTTCTTCTCTTCTTCAGACCCGTCGATCCATACGACGCGGCTTGGCTTACACAAGGTAGCCATATCTGACACCCAGCGCTTCAAAGCCAGGTGTTTTGTAGGAGGAGCTGACTTTTGTGGAAAAATGGCTGCCATAGATTTAATTACCCGTGGTTTCTGTGGAACCAACAGCTGGCTGTTCCAAATATGTCCTTAGAACAGACCAGGTTTTGGGGCCTACTTTTCCATCATCAACCAGGTTATTCTTACGCTGGAATTCTTTTATTGCCTCTTTAGTCCTGGGGCCGATCTTTCCATCAACTTCGCCCTCGTATAAACCGGCGTTCTTTAAAGCTTTTTGCACCGATATATCGTCGGCAGAATCTGATACGGCTGTTGTTTCTACAGCCACCTGTTCCACTAACGGCGCCGTATCTTTATTCACTACTATATTTGCCTGGGCTGCAGCAGTCTCCTCGTTAGCCGGCTGGGCCAAAAGCGAATCTGCTTCGGCAACGCTTAAACCATCTGAATTAACCGCGGCCTCTTGCTGCGGAGCAGCTGCTTTGCCACACCCCACTACAACCAATGATGCGATCACTAGTACAAAAAAATAAATCTTCACGTACCTGCTCCTTTCTAATGTAGGAAACCTGAACTTATTTATTATAGATATTTAAGTAATTTTTCTTTTGTATTGCGTCCTGCGATACCATCTACCTTCAAACCCATGCTCTGCTGGAACCCTTTTAAAGCTGCTTTGGTCTTCGGGCCGATCTTCCCGTCAACATTACCGTCATAATAACCGGCATTTTTGAGCGCTTCCTGGATCTGCTTTTTTGTCATGGTATCTGCCGTGGCGCCAGATGATGACTTGCCGGTCAGAACCTCACCGCTATAACCGGTTGTCGAAGTTGACGCTACATCCGCCTCCAAAACCTGTAACCTGTTTTCCAGTGTTTGGACCCTGCTCTCAAGAGAGGCGCCGGTACCTTTTGTCGTGCTGCAACCAGCCAAAACCACTAAACCAATACCCATCAATAGCAAAACCGATCTTTTGTGAGTAGACATCTTTTGTAACCTCCATGGTTATTTAATGCCCCTCTCAGAACCGAACGTGACCATTTCGGTCATTCGGCTCCCCGGGAACACATCCTAATACGAGGTCAGCGTATAGGTTAAATGATATATCTTCGGC
>JACRLT010000054.1 GCA_016235185.1 Candidatus Omnitrophota bacterium | reverse complement strand
TATTGCGTCTCGTCTTGCGGCTTGGACACCAAAGCAATCCTACGTTATGTGGAACATCAGGGAAGGGAAGACACAGGGCAACTGAAACTCGAACTTTGAAAGGGAAAGAAGCCGCCGACTCCTGTCGGCGGAGTATCACTCAATATTTTGGATATTGCAGACCTCTTGGATAGGCCGCCGCACCACTTAAGCGTTGGAGAAAAAAGGAAGGTAGCTATAGCGTCTACTTTGATCATCGACCCCGAGGCGCTTCTTTTGGATGAACCGACAGCAGGGATAGACCCTTTGACTACCAGGCACATCATAGACTTGCTCATCCATGCTAATTCTTTGGGAAAAACGATCATTACTTCCACTCATGACCTGCATATCGTAGAAGAAATGTCAGATACGGTTTTTGTCTTCAGCCATGAGAAGAGGATCGTCAGTTTCGGCAAGCCTGCTGAAATATTAAAAGATGAAAAGTTGCTTTTAGATAACAATCTTTTGCATATCCACGCTCACAGGCATAATGGCCAGGTGCACGTCCATCCGCATCAGCATCATTAAAGATCGAAAAATAGCAATAATTCTGGTATAATAATGTCCTTGTTAGATAGATATGAATTAGCGCAAAATAAGAGAGGGTAAAATGACTGAACAGTTCAAGCAAGATAACCCTTCGGTGCCCACGCAAGCGGAACCGGATGTGGTGGCTTTAATTAAAAAGATGCAGCAGCAGTTGGCTTTTTTGGAGAAGAAGATCGACATCTTGATCAACCAATCTCAAGGGGCGCCTTTTAGGGAAAAGCGTTTTTCAAAGCCTTATAGGTCTTTTGATCGTCCGCAACATCATGCAAAAGGAGAGTATGGCGAGAGGCCCAGGGAGGGGGGCTTTGACCGTGGGCGGCGTAGAGAAAGGGATTTTGGCGAAGGACGCCATTTTGAAAAACGCCAGGACAACGAAAACCGCGGTTTTGTCCATAAAAAGAAGCCATTTTTCCAGAAGCGTAGAGACCGGGGTTAAATAACCGCCAAAAGTTGATATCAAGGAGGGTGTTTTGGCAAGAGATAATTATTCATATAAAAAGCATCAGAAAGAATTAGCAAGGAAAAAGAAGCAGGAAGAAAAAAAACAAAGTAAGCTGGATAAAAAAAATATCCAGGCCAAAGGGGACATTGCTTTAACAGACGGCAATATCGCCGCTCCTGCGCAGGATCCAGGGCAGGTTTCCAACGGGGATGTCACCGCAATATAAATAATACTTGAAATTTCTCTATGAAAGCCCTAATATTATCAACTTAGGGAGTAAGTTTAGGCTCCTTGCTTTCCGCCTTCGGCGAAAAGCGCCTGTAAATTTCTTTCGAAATTTACCACGCAAGCTTCGGAGTTCATTTTTAAGTAGGGCCTGAATAAGGCAAAATTAAGGAGGTAGCATGGGGTATCAATCAGGTGGTGGCGGGGGTTTTAGCAGAGGCCCACGCGAGATGCACAAGGCGGTTTGCGCAGAATGTAAGAAGGAATGCGAAGTTCCTTTCAAGCCCAGCGGTGACCGGCCCATATACTGCAAGGATTGCTTTTCAAAGCGTAAGAGTGAAGGTCGTTAGTTGAGTCTTTCGGTTTATGGAATGCCATAAAGCGGCATTCCATAAACCGAAAGGGCTAATTTCTCCGCATATCCTTCCGGCGTGTCAGCCAAATATATTTTTTTTATTTTCCTTGACATACAAGATAAGTATGTTATAATTCTCCTCGTAGTAAATAAAAGTTTAGGAGTCTGAAGATCCGCAAGGAGCAGGATAACTAACCTTGCGGTTTTTTTGTAAGTGTCATTGTTTGCCCCGTTAGAAGGAAAAAATCTAGCAGGTAGGTAAAGGTGATAAAGACTTCTAACGGGGTTTACTATAATTTGTAGAAAAGGAGGTAACAAGCAATGGCAAAAGGTGTTGTGAAATGGTTTAGTAACCAAAAAGGTTACGGATTCATCACTCCGGAGAACGGTAAGGATGTATTTGTGCATCACACCGCGATACAGGGTGAAGGTTACAAGTCTTTAGATGAAGGCCAACAGGTCGAGTTTGAGATCGAAAAAGGCCCTAAAGGCGAACAGGCTACTAACGTAGTCAAGCTATAACCTAAAGGAAAAAAACGGGCCCGGCGCTTTAAGAGCCGGGCCCTATTCTTTAAATGAGCACGTGACTTATGGAGCGAAGCGCTCATAAGCCACTGTGCGAATTTATCCCGTGGCTGTTTTTTAGCCATCGGGATCTATTCAGGTTTTTACATTTTATGAAAATAGTATTGATCGAGCCTCGGGGTTCCGAGGCGAATGTCTATAGTAAAATATCCATGCCGCTATTGGGCCCGGTTTATCTTGGGACTATCTTGAGGAACAGGGGGCATGAAGTCGAGATATATAATGAAAATATCCAGGCGCCTGATTATTCGCAATTAAGGGCAGACGTCATAGGTATTTCTATTTTGACGTCAACAGCCAAGCGCGGTTATGAGATAGCCAAAAAATTTCCTAAGGAAAAAGTAGTGATAGGCGGGGTACACGCCAGCCTTCTGCCAACGGAAGCCATTGAGTTTGCCCGGCAGGTCGTGGTCGGGGAGGCTGAAGATGTTATTATTGACGTGGTTGAGGGAAAAAGGACCGAGCCAATTGTTTATGGCAAGCCCGTAGAGAATTTGGACACCTTGCCGCATCCAGATTTTTCATTGATAAAAGGATTTCCTGTATCGCCCTCGGTCGTGCCAGTTTCTACATCAAGGGGATGCCCTTTTGATTGCAGCTTTTGTTCTGTCACAAAGATGTTCGGCCGCGAATACCGTTTTCGCAGCGCCGAGGATATTATCGCGGAGATGAAGTCAAGGAATACGAAACAATTCTTTTTTTGCGACGATAATTTTACGGCCCACACCAGCCGCACGCGTATTTTGCTGGGCCTGATGATAAAAAATAGGTTAAGCAATTGGGCGTGCCAGGTGCGTTGTGACGTTGCCAAAGACGGTGGGCTTTTAGATATGATGGCCAAGGCAGGGTGCCGTGTAGTATGCGTTGGTTTTGAGTCCGTTAATCCCATGACGCTTGCGGCTTATCGTAAGAAACAAACGATAGAAGAGATCATTGGCGCAATACGCTCTTTTCACCGTAGGCATATAAAGATCCACGGTATGTTTGTTTTAGGCGGGGAGGATGATAATAAAAACACGGTTTGGGAGACTTTAAAGTTTGCCGTGAAACACAGGATAGATACTATCCAGATGATGATCCTGACCCCTCTTCCCGGGACAAAGGTCTATGAATTCCTGGAGGCGCAAAAACGCATCTTTACCAAAGACTGGAACCTTTACGACGGACAGCACGTTGTTTTTAAACCAAAATTATTGTCCGCAAAAGAGCTGCAGCAAAGCGTGATCAGGGCTTATGTTAAATTTTATTCGCTTTACCGGTCATTTTCTCTACTTTTGAGATTTCATTACAGAAATGCTATATTCCGCTTTATGGGCCATGTTATAATAAAACAATGGGTCAGGCGTAATCATAACATGCGCTGGTTAGCGCATGTAAATTAAGGTAAATTTAAGGTAAATTTATGGAAAATAATGCAGTCGCACAAAAATCTATAGCGCAGGAAGCCACTACTTTTTTCGGATTGGGCATAGCACCTAAGATACTTCAGGTTTTAGAGCGCATGAAGTTCAAAGTTCCTACCCCTATTCAGCTAAAGGCAATTCCTCTTGCGATCGAGGGCAAGGATGTAATGGGCATAGCCCAGACCGGTACAGGCAAGACCCATTCGTTTGCCATACCCATGGTCCAGCTCTTGGCACAGAAAGAGGGGATCGGTATTGTAATGGCGCCTACACGTGAATTGGCGATCCAGATCGATGAGGCATTTCAGCCGCTAGCGCATGCATTCGGCATGAAGACCGCCTGTTTAATAGGCGGCGCTTCCATGGAAGAGCAGGTCCGCGCCCTGCGCCGCAAACCGCGCATCTTGATAGCAACGCCCGGCAGGCTAAACGACCATATGGGGCGATGGAATGTTATGACGCACGATGTCACAATGGTAGTTTTAGATGAGGCAGACCGTATGCTGGACATGGGTTTTGCCCCGCAGATAGACAGAATACTCAAATATCTGCCTAAAGAACGCCAGACCATGCTTTTTTCGGCTACTATGCCGGAGAAGATTATGGAAATAGCATCTAAATATATGAAGCTTCCGATTTCCGTTGAGATCGCGCGTTCAGGGACAACGGTAGAAAATGTCACCCAGGAATTATTTATTGTTAAAAAGGATATGAAGCTCAAGCTCTTAGGCAAGCTGATCCAGAAATATCACGGAGCTGTTCTTTTGTTTTCTCGCACCAAGCATAATGCCAAAAGGATCACGCGTGACCTCAAAGCCATGGGCCACAGGGCCGCCGAGATCCATTCCGATCGGTCTTTAGCCCAGCGTCGCGAAGCCCTTGAGGGTTTTAAGAGCGGCCGCTATAAGGTGCTTGTGGCAACAGATATCGCCGCCAGGGGCATTGATGTCATAGGTATTGAGCTCGTAGTTAATTTTGATCTTCCGGAAGACGCAGAAAATTATGTGCACCGTATCGGCCGCACAGCACGTGCAGGCCATAAGGGCCATGCCATTTCTTTTGCCACGCCTGACCAGAGCCGGGATGTAAAAGATATCGAAAAACTGATCAGGGCCTCTTTGCCGATTGCCCGTCATCCGGAGATACCTTCTGAACAGTTTTCGCCATTTTCAAAACCGCCCGCGCGCCATCAATCCCATCCGTCAAAAAGTTTCCATAAATCGCGCCATAACAAGTTCAACAAGTTCCGCAGATATTAGTTTTCTTTGTTTATGTCCAAAGAAAAGATATTGGTGGTAGAAGACGAAAAACATATCTCCAAGCTGGTTACCTATAACCTGGAAAAAGCCGGCTATGAAGCTTGTGCGGCGTTAACCGGGGAAGAGGCCCTAAAACTTCTTGGGTGTTATCCTTTTGACCTTATCATCAGTACTTTGTTAAATTTTCTTTTTCTGCATTTTTGTTTTGAGGTCTTTTAGCTCTTGTTGGTTGTTCTTTGTCAAAGAAGCATAGGTTGAGAAGAGAATGAGCTTAAGCATAGCCTGTTTGCATTCGTTTAGGCTTTTGCCTTTGAGGCTGGAAGAGATGGAGCGGTAAAGATATCCGTTCTGCCTGATCCAGTAAATGAGGCTCCAGACCAATAAAACAATCATCCAGTAACGCATAATCTTAAGCTTATG
>JACRLT010000053.1 GCA_016235185.1 Candidatus Omnitrophota bacterium | reverse complement strand
CATCCGCCACTAAAACGTTGGCGGATGACCGCCAATGAAATAATGGCGGTCAACTGAGCTACGCGCCCGAAATAAACGTTAGCAAATATTGCTGCGTAAGAAAAGCGCCATCTAACCATCCGCCACTAAAACGTTGGCGGTCAACTGAGCTACGCGCCCGCAAATCTTAATTTCATGCCGGGAGAGGGACTTTTGCTCCCCCAGTCCGACATTCGTCGGACTTCCTCCGCAACCGGCCGCCCTCGCTTATACCAATGGCGCTCGGGTCGGCTTCAAGTCCCACGAGTCTTTAAAATGCCGGGAGAGGGACTTGAACCCTCAAGGCCTTGCGGCCGACGGATTTTAAGTCCGTTATGTTTGCCAATTTCATCATCCCGGCGAAATCCGGTAATAGATAGTCCGCTCACTGCGTAACTTATCGCTACGCTTTCGTTCGCTTGAGTATCCATTAAATTTTCCGGCAATGAAAATTTAATGGAGGCGCGAACCGGAATCGCACCGGTGTACACGGTTTTGCAGACCGCTGCCTAGCTTCTCGGCCATCGCGCCAGAAAATTAAAATTTATCTCGCCAATCTTAACGCGCTTACAACGATCTCATCAACGCCGCTCATGCGGCCGATCGCGATCTTGCCGCATGCGAGCCTGCCCTTTTCGGGCCCTACAAAATGATACCCGATCTTTTTCAAACGCGCGATATTACTCTCTACGATCTTGTGCGTATACATCCCGTCATTCATAGCAGGCGCTAACAAGACCGGGGCGCGAGACGCGGTCACCGTGCACGTCAAAAGATCGTCGCAGATCCCGCAGGCAAGCTTGCCTATGATATTGGCTGTCGCCGGAGCTATCAATATCAGATCCGCGCTTTTGGCCATGGAGACGTGTTCCACCTCCCAGGCTTCAGGCGCGTCAAACATATCGCGGTAAACCTTGTTGCAGGAAAGCATCGCGAGCGTAAGCGGCGTGATAAAAGCCTCTGCCTCACGGGTCATGATCACGCTGACCTCTGCCCCTTTTTGGACAAGCTGGCTTGCGATATCCGCGGCCTTGAATGCCGCGATGCTGCCGGTTACGCCTAAAAGAATTTTTTTTCTAGCACCCATTCTCTACTTTTCCTCTGGGAAATTAAGGGCGACCTTGCCGCCTGCGATCTCCTGCATGGCCAGGGTAGTAACTTTTATCTCCGATGGGGCGTCAACAAGCCTGGGCGCGCCTTCTGCCAGCTCCAGCGCCCTGCGGGCGACAAGGACACAGAGCTTATACATGCTTCCCTGGGTTTTATCTATTAACGTTTCTAACGGTACGTAAGACATATTCCCCCTTGATTTTGCCTATATTAAGTTACTTTTCTTTCCAAAATCAACTCCGAAGTGCTTAAGTAAGGAGTCAAATTTCTTAAATTTTCGGGCCTTTTTTAGCCTCACAACTTTTGGCTAATGGAAACCCAGCGGGCTTGCCCCTGCCTGCCGGCAGGCAGGCATTTAGTGACATCCCGCCACAGTGATTTTCGGCTATTCTCCCCGAGCAAGCCTAGCTTTGCTGCGATGGCGGGATAAAATGGCCTTGATCTTTTTTAATGCATCATTGAAGTCGTCGTTGACGACGATGTAATCGTATTCCCTGGCTAAAGAAAGCTCTATTTTAACACGCTTTAAACGCATTTCTATATCTTTTTTGTTCTCGGTGGAGCGCTTCTTGAGGCGCTCGCTTAAAGCGTCCACGTGCGGCGGCAATATAAAAATCGACACCGCATTTTTGCCAAAAAACCGCCTGACCTTCCGGGCGCCCTTTACATCGATACAGAGCACAAGGTCCCTGCCTGCTTTTTTGGCGTCCTGCACAGCCTTTTTCGGCGTTCCGTAGTAAGAGCCGAAGATCTGTTCGTGCTCTAAAAAGGCGCGTTGTTTTAAAAGGCCCCGGAACCGTCCGAGAGTTACATGGATATAATCCTTGCCATCTACTTCACCGGGCCTCTTGGGCCTCGTAGTATAAGAGACAGATCTTACAAGGCGCGATTTCCAACGATCGTTTTTCAAAAGCGCATCGGTCAAAGTAGTCTTGCCGGAACCGGAAGGCCCTGAAATGATCCAAACCCTGAACTCTTTTTTCGGGTTATTCGACATTCTGCACTTGCTCGCGGATCTTCTCTATCAGGTCCTTTACCAGTACTACCTGATAAGCTACATGCTTATCCTGCACCTTGGCGCCCAGCGTATTTATTTCCCTCTGAAGTTCCTGGCCTATAAAATCAAGGACTTTGCCCTTGGGTTCCTTTGACCTCATCTGCTTTAAAAAACTTTTAAGATGATAGTCTATACGGGTGACCTCTTCGGACACATCCGTCGAGCGCAAGGCGCTCTCTAAATTTTCGCGCTCGAGGGTCTTTTTGTTCTGCTCAACATTGGCTGCGACAAGTTTCTTGATAGTAGTCATGTGGCCCGTTATGCGTTTGATGCGGCCGGCCAGGTCTTTGCCCAAAGCCTCGCCTTCCCTGCGCCTCATCTCCTCGAGCTTCTTTAGCGCCTCATCCAATGCCTTTTTAATAAGCCTTTCGCGCTCATTATCTTTGAGCTCTTCTTTTTTGTAGCTCAACACCCCCGGCAAAGAAACAAGAGAAGCCATGCTTACCCCGTCGGCAAGTTTTAGTTTTTTACGCATCGTTTCCAGGATGCCGTAATACTTTGTCACAAGCTCGCGATTTAACACAACTACTTCCGCGGCTTCATTGATGTGCGCGATCGAAATATTAAGTCGGCCCCGCTTGATCTTTTTCTGGATCTTATTTCGGAAAAGGGACTCCAGGTAATCGAGGCTCGGCGGAAGATGAAAAAGAGTCTCAAAATACCTGTGGTTGACGGACTTAAGCGTGACGCTGAAACGCTCGCCGCGCCGCTCTGCCTGGGCCTGCCCGAAACCTGTCATGCTGATCATCATAGCCAGGCCCTCTTTTCCTTTGTCTCAACGACGGTCCTTGTAGGATACAGGTCTACGATTATCTCGTCGGGCTCAAGCCATAATTTTATCTCGCGCTCTGCGTCTTCAGGATTGGCCGACACGTGGACCACGTTTTCATAGACGCCTCGCGTCGTGATGCGGCCGAAAGAGCCGCGTATAGATACCGAATCCGCCTCTTCGGGGTTTGTTGCTCCGGCGAGCGCGCGGCACTTTGTAATGGCATTCTCGCCCCAATAAACCAGGGCCATGACCTTGCGGCGGTCGTGGAACTCACCCATCAGATAACGAAGCACGTCCTCAAAAAAAGGTTTGTCCTGCAGGTGCTGGTAGTGCTCGGTGGCAAGCTCCCGAGAGACCCTTACCATTTTTGCAGCTACGATCTCAAGCTTCGTCTCCGACAGACGCGTCAAAATATTCCCCGTTAAAGATTTTTTCAAGCCGTCCGGCTTAATTACAATGAGCGTGGCTTGATTAGCCTGTGTGTTTGGCATCGCGATCCCCTCTCTGATTTATCTATGCGCTTTATGTGCGCTTCAACAATTTTAAAATACGCTCCCTATCTTCTTTGGAATAATATTCTATCTGGATCTTGCCTCTCTTTTTGTGATCAAAGATCCTTACCTTGGTACCGAATAATTTCTGGAGCTGATTTTCCACGTCAACAACAAAAGGGTCCTTATCTTTTTGCACCTTGAACTTTTTCCCAAGCTTCAGGCGGTTATTTGTGATGTAAGTCTCTAACTCTCTGACTGACAAAGAGTTAGACAAAACTAATTGTGTCAATTTGATCTGTTGCGGTATACTGTCTAGCCCTAAAAGCGCCTTGCCGTGTCCAAAAGATAGATTACCTGAACTTATGGCTTTCTGCACCTCTTGCGGCAGGTTAAGGAGCCTTAAGAGATTGGCTACTGTAGAGCGGTCTTTGCTCACTGCCTTTGCAATAACTTCCTGCGTAAAAGAAAAATCTTTGATGAGCTTATCGAATGCGTGCGCCTCTTCGATAGGGTTCAATTCCTGGCGCTGGATGTTCTCTACAATAGATAATACAAGCGCCTCTTTGTCGTCGACATCCCTGACGATAACAGGCACGCGGTCCAGCTTGAGCTGCCTGGCGGCCCTAAACCTGCGCTCGCCGGCTATGATCTCATATTTATCCGCCGCCCGTCGGACAAGGATAGGAGCAAGGACCCCTTTTTCTTTGACGCTCTCGACCAGCTCATGCAATTGCTCTTCATTAAAATCAACTCGCGGCTGGAACCGATTAGGCACTATTCTTGCCACTTCCAGATAAAGCACACCTTTTTCCGTCGGACCTTGTGGATCAAGCGGTATCTCTTTCTTTAAAACTTCTTCGACACTTCTCTGCGAAGAGATCAAAGCAGACAATCCTCGGCCCAATGCCTTTTTTTCCATGAAGTCACCTATATTTTGATTTTAATAATGTATAAATACCTGAAATGTTCACTTGTTCGCAAAGGCTCACAAGTACTTCGCTAAAATAAGATCAGTACTTTGTCAAAAATTATTTTCGTTTACGATTATTTTCAAAAATTGTTTTTATGTAAGTTTTGATTTTTCATAACTTACGTAAATACAATGCGTTGCATCAAAATTACTGTTGCTTTTTTGTCGTAACTTACGCTATT
>JACRLT010000052.1 GCA_016235185.1 Candidatus Omnitrophota bacterium | reverse complement strand
TTTACTGGGCGTTGTCGATATCTCTCCTTTCATCCTGTCCGGTTTACGGAAGCTGCCTTCGCAGATATCCATGAGCCGAATAAGGCTTCGCGCCGATGCCGGGTTTTACGACGGCGCTTTTATCAAAACTCTCGACGAGAAGAACGTCGGTTTTATCATGGCTGCAAGAGCTACCGGACGTCTTCAATCCGTCATGCACAAAACTCATTTCAAGGCTTCCGTTGGCGACTGGCAGATCGGCGAATTCGCCTATCAGCCCATACATTGGCACAGAATGACGCGTTTTGTCTGCGCCAGGAAGTTATCCCATCTGCTAGAACCGCCGGTGACTCTCTTCACCATGGAAGAATACGCCTATCATATTCTTGTGACAAATCTGAAGATGTCCGCGCGAGCCGTCTGGCGATTATACGACCAACGCATGTCACAGGAACTATTGATCCGCGAACTCAAAAACCATTACGCTATGACCAAGGTTCCCTCACGGACGCTTCTGGATATATTTACGCATGCGTATCAGAGAACGCGGAAAATTAAGCCGCTTGGCTGAAATACTCAAATTTGCAAAAGAACGAACAAGTAGCCTCGACGGGAGGCTCTAAAAAAACAGGTGTTTTTACCCGTTTTTCAGGAATTGCCAATTTGTTTAGCCCACTGTGCTGCCAGGACAGCATTTTGTTCTTTATCCTGCTTGAGCGGCTCGACGAAATCCATCTCTCCTATAAACTCGTTACCGCTTAATTGCTCTTTCATTTTTTCCAGGGTCTTTCCCTTGCCTCCACCCGAGCAACAGAACAAAGCGATCTTCTTGCCTTTCAGGTTACCCATAGTGAAAAATGTAGCAAGCGCCGGGGCGTATGTCCACGCCCAGACCGGCGTTCCGATGAACAGACAATCGTAATCCTGGGGGTTTGTGTCGAAATGCTTTAATTCCGGTTTTTCTTTCATTAAGACCTGGCGGCCGCCCCAAAGATACTTCATCGGACTTTTGGCATTAGGTTCTTTTTTGGGCTTTAATTCCAGGATATCGGCGCCCACCGCCTCGGCTATCGCCTGCGCGATAAACTTAGTATTGCCGTCCAAAGAATAATAAACAACAAGCTTTTTCAATTAACCCTCCATTTATAAAAAATCAGGACTGTCGCCTATTTTTATTTAGCTGTATTATTCACGAAAAATAAACAGGGATACCGTAAGAATGATCCCGACCGCATAAAGCGCTATTGTGTTTGATATAAAATACGGGTATATCAATAAAATAGCCCCGATCGCCATCGGCTTAAAGCTACCCTGTTTTTTGCCGTAAGCAAAAGCGACAAACCCTACAGCCCCGAAAAAAAACGCCGCGACTAAATTTGCTACCATCTATTCTCTTGTAAAGTGCGCAAAAAAACTTATTCTATGCGGTCGATCTCTTCTTTGAAATACGTCGTGGTAATACCTTCAGTGTCCACTTTTACATGATCTTCTTTTTGCTCGACCAGCTCGCCCTTGATCACCTTGCCGCTGTTCAAATGGAGCGTGACATTAGAACTGCTTTGCCCGCTGGAAGATGGCGCAGGGACACTTTCACTTTCGCTTTTGTTTTCAGGCGCAGGAGAGTTCTGCCGCACGCTAACCGCAGGCGGCGCTCCTACCTGCCCTAACAAAGAAGCAGTTTTATTTGACATCATCTGGTCGGTTTCCCCGTAGAGTTTTGTCATAGCCCCTTCGACAAGACCCGTATTTTCTCCGGACGATGCCTGTGACCCTTCCTGCCCCTGTCCTTGGGTACTTCCCTTTTTAGCTTTTAGGGCAGCGGCTGTGGTCGCGCTGGTAAGAGTGGAATATTCAAGCATCGATTGAGCTTCCAATACTCCGGACAAAAGAAAAAAGACCCCTAAGGAACAAAAAATTATTTTCATAGCCGCCTCCCACCACCCTGTTTTTATTTTTCAACGAGTTATCGCTATCCTATTCAGAATTTCCCACTTATTTTTGATCATAATTCCGACAAATGCGAACTAAGGAATTTTTCTACCGCCTTGACAGTCTCCGCTTTCAGAGATGCCGGGCTTGAGGCGATCCACATAGTAAAATTGTAAAACTCTTTGGTGTCGGCCTTGAGCCACTTTTTGTTTTTATGCAAAAGGACCAAAAGAGTTGTCATCGCAATACGCTTGTTACCGTTCTGGAAAGGATGGTCCTTTATCATCAGATAGAAGAGTATTCCGGCCTTCGCAAGAAGGGTGCCATAAAGGGATCTGCCCGAGAAAGTCTGGAATGGCACAGCAAGGCAACTCTCGAGCTTTTGCGGGAATCTGGCAGAGAAACCCGGAATGGGCTCATTGAAAGACATCGCCTCGCGAGCCAAGCGAAAAGCGATATATTCCACTTCTTTCAAGGTAACGGGCTGCATCATTCGTTGCCGAGGAGCTTTAAGGTCTCGCCGTATTCTGCGACTGTGCGATGCACGGCGCGGTCGATCTCTCTTTTATCCTCTTGGCCCAGTATCTTGCCTAATATCCTATCGAGTGTAGTGCGCGCTATAGCATAAGCGCGGCCTATACGTATAGCCTTGATCTGGCCGTTCTTTACCTTATTAAAAACAGCAATACGGCTTATATGGAGGAGCTTAGCCACTTCAGGTATGCTTAAGTAGTCTTTTTGTATATTTTTCATAACATCCTTTTCAACAATAGGTTATAGTGTTAATGGATAAACAATACATTAACACTGGTTAACCTAATATATTATGTTAACATAATATATGGCTTTGTCAAACATGTTAAAAAACTGGACCACTTCCAGTAGAACTTGTCTATCCATAAAGAATTATCTAGTGCCGGTCTGGAAAAATTCCACAATACTCGACTCCTCACTTTTAAACCAACAGCATGATCAATGCCATAACAGCCATACCAAGATCTTCAAAAATGGCAACACTGCTTAAAGGAACCTTGAGAACCGTTCCAAGGCAAGCGCAATGGACATCCAGGCCTCTCGCCAGGCTCCTGATCACGCCTATACTTCCAAAGATCATGATAGCCGCTGTCATTGAATAGATAGCGATTGGAAATAGCCTGGCCAAATAGGCCAGCCCCAAAAACAGTTCAATGAACGGAAAAACAAGACCGTAGGCCTTAAAACGGCTGGCAAAAATATCATACATGGAAAATCCGTCGGCAAACCCTGAAATGTCAAAAAGCTTAAACATTGAAAAGACAACCAGGAACAACCCCATAAAATCCTGCATCCAGGAAATAACACGCCATGGCCCCCTGCTTATCTGAAGCGCTAAAGATGCAAACAATGTAACAAGAATAACAACTATAAGAGGTTTATATGCTTTCATAATATGAGCCTTCCGTTAAACGGTTCTGATAATTCACTTTAAAGATTTTATGAGGAGCCAAAATTTCTTCCACAAAAAGAAATGGGCAATTCCGTTGATAAAGAGGCCAGAGAGGACAAACGCTAGTGTAGTGTTACATAAATAGTTTTACATTTAATAAGTTTATGCTATGATAATAATTGATGAATATCGCACAACGAATCATTCTTTCTCCCGAGGAAGACACGGTCATCGATCGCTGGACAACAGGGAAACGTTTTCCATTGCGTTTGGTTCAGCGCGCCCAAATCATCCGTTTGGCCGCCAAGGGTGTTTTCAATCACGATATTGCTCTTCAATTAGGACTCTCCCGTCCGACTGTTCAACTCTGGCGAGACCGTTTTT
>JACRLT010000016.1 GCA_016235185.1 Candidatus Omnitrophota bacterium | reverse complement strand
TCTCCCAATGCAAAGAAGCAGTAGGTTTACTCATCATCATTGATTCCGCCATGCTCCTGTCAAAGAACCCCAACGCCGCTCAATTCCAATACATCAAATCACAACGCTTCAGGAAACGGCTTGGAAATTAACAAAGTACTGTAAGATATTAAGGTGCTTGTTGTGAATTCACCCCGAGTCTCTCTATCCTTCATTTGAAACGAGGGGTAAATTATTATTTTCTTGCGCGACGCCCAAGACCTCTTTGGCCAGGGCATTGTATTTTTGCGCGCCTATGGAATTCTTGTCATACTGCAAAATGGATTTCCCAAAACCCGGGGCCTCGGAAAGACGTATGCTGCGCGGAATGATCGTTTCAAACACCCTGTCCTGGAAAAAATTCCTGGTTTCGTTAATAACCTCGGTGGTCAGGTTAGTCCTGAAATCAGCCATTGTAAGCAATACGCCTTCTATTTTCAGCTCCGGGTTAAGATTGTCTTTTATAAGGTTGATGGTCTTTGTCAACTGGCCTAAACCTTCGAGCGCATAGTACTCACACTGGACAGGAATTAATACGGAAGTTGCTGCAACTAAAGCATTTAGAGTAAGTATGCCTAATGATGGCGGGCAGTCAATTATAACAAAATCAAAATCATCCGAGACCTTTTGCAAGGCTTGGCGCAGCCGCTTTTCTCTATCAGGTTCTTCTATAAGCTCAACCTCGGCTCCTATTAGATCAATATTGGAAGGAATTAATTTTAAATTTTCTATGCTGGTTTTTTGGATAACGTCGTTGATCTCGGCGTCGCTCAATAAAACATGATAAAGAGATTTTTCAAGAGCGTTTTTGTCAATCCCTAATCCGCTCGTTGAATTACCTTGAGGATCACCGTCTATCAAAAGAACCCTGCTGCCTTCCATAGCTAGATAGACGGAAAGATTGACAGAGGTCGTTGTCTTCCCTGTCCCGCCCTTTTGGTTACAGATAGCTATGATTTTAGGCATATTTTTGAACGTTTTTTAAATGCGCGGCTTTTCTGATTTAAAACAGATATGGCTTCTGAAAAAATTTTAAATTTTTCGCTCTTGCAATTAAGAAAGCACCTTGTTTTTTCTATCGCCATTTCTCGCCAAATTTGATAAACTTCTTGTTTTTTACTTTGCAGTGGAAACTTATCAAAATGTTCAATAATACGCAACAATTCCTTTTGTTTACAAACCCTAAAATAGGCACTTGGCTTGGTGCGCCCGCTATTTTTCTTAGGCAACTGTTCTTTTCTAATATAAATTTTCCCGATGCCGTTAAAATATTCTTGGATCTTATCTACAATCCCCCTGTTGTCTTCTCTTTGACAAATAGAAAAATACAGAGCAAATACATCTTCGCCAGAACGACTAAATGTAAAAGCTGCTTCACCGTCGCTAAATCCTGTGATAAACCACGGATCTAACGATTCTCGATTGTTGGCTCCTAAATTTTTTTCCATGTTCCTCGTGGAAACATTGTCTTAGATTGCACAATGTTTCCACGTACAACATTTTACCAAACCAGGCTAAAAAATCAAGATTTTTTCTTGCTGGCTGGTAGAGACTTTATGCTTACCCTTATCTTGGCGGGTTTGGCTCCGGGCATGCCAAATAAGCCCTTCTGCTCTTCGGAAAGCACCTTAACCTTAAGCTGATTTTTAGAGACTTTCAGAAGAGAGGTTGCTTTTCCAACAGCCTCCTCAACGGTCCTTCCCTCAACCTCTAATTCTACACTTTTATCTTTGATATTTTCCATTGGAACGCGAGCATTAGAAGACTGTTGACAAACCAATACAATACCAGGCCAGCCGAAAGCTTATAAAACATTGCTCCGAAAATAACCGGCATCATGATCGTCATTATCTTTTGCTGTTGGGCAGCCTCGGGGGTAGCGCTTGTTTGTGCAGCGGTGATTTTTTGCTGGAAAAACATGCCTATAGCCATCAACAATGGCAAAATATTCAATTCATTGCCGATCATTGGATAGGAATTTTTAAAAATTAAAAGCCTGTCAGGCGACGATAGATCCTTGATCCATAAAAAGCTGGCGCCCCTCAAACTTATAAATCGCATCAGGAGTTGATACAACGCAAAAAATACCGGGATTTGCAACAGCATCGGCAGGCAGCCTCCAAATGGATTCGCCTTCTCTTGACGATACAGGCCCATAATTTCCGTATTGAGCTTTTGCGGGTTGTCCTTGAATTTAGCTCTCAACTCCTCTATCTTTGGCTGGAGCGCCTGCATCTTTTTCATTGACAACATGCTCTTAAAAGAAAGCGGGAATAATAATAGATAAACAAAGAGCGTGATAAGAATGATCGCAACGCCCCAATTTCTGCCTACTTTATGAGCCAGTTTTAGAAAAAACAGTAAAACCTTTGAAATACCATCAAAAGTCCCATAATTAATTAGTTTTTCAGCGCCCTCGCCAAAAGCCCTTAGAGCCTTCTCATCCTGAATGCCAATATAAATTTTAAACAAGTCCTCTATTTTTGGCTGACTTGGATCAATCGAACGATGGGGGATACTTAAAATAAGCTGGTTTTCATTACCTATATTCTCCACAACTCCTTTGTTAACAACCTGATGTGGAAAAATTAAAGAACAAAAATACCTATCCCTTAGGCCTGCCCACAAGATATGCCCATTATATTCGATTGGTTTTTTCAAACCATGCGCCTGTTTGCGAACAGTTATGCCATCCACGATCGCGCATGCCTCATAATATCTGGAGCTTATCTGATCCTTTTCACTAGACGGATCTAAAGAACCTCCTAAAATACTATAACCTGTTGTTGTAGAGGTTGTTGCGCCAATAATTTCTACTGAAAGCTCCAGAATATTATCGGATTTGATCCTGAATGTCTTTTTTATCTCAAGCCCATCATCGTTCTTGTAATAAAAAACTACACCGCGAGTAATTTCACTTGCCATGAATGGATACTTACTCCACTCCTTGACGAGCCCAATATTTCTCATGGATAGCGTAGCATTATGATTTTTATCAAATACTTCGTACAGATAGCCACCTTTTATGGCAAACTTAAGAAGTAGTCCGTTAGTTTCCATAAAGTATAACTCATTATCTGGTAAGGTATTAGAAATAATTTGTGCTGGTACTTCCGGCTTAGCCAAATGTTCCTCAATAGCAGGTTGAGGAACTATATCCTGTACTGATTTTTCTATAACTTCTTTGTTAGCAAGGACTTGCTTCTTTGGCAAAAGAGATGTATACAGGCCTAAAACTAAAAAAGACAAGGCAACGGCTAATAAAAGTCTTTTTTCCATAATAATTATCCTTATGTTTTGTCAGCCAACTCTATATGCCTGCCTGTTGGCAGGCACCTTCGGCGGCAATAGGATCATAGCCACCTGCAGAAAAAGGATGGCAACGTCCTATGCGTTTAAGGCCCAACATGGAGCCTTTCAAAAAACCACGTTTTTCTACAGCCTCTAAAAAATACAGGGAACAAGAAGGCGTAAATCTGCAAACATGCGGCAGGAAAGGGGATAACGCTCTCTTATAAAGTTTAATGGGCCAGAATAAAACGCGCTTCATAGGTCAGATAGAAACTCTATGTCTGCCTTTTTGGCGCCTGGCCTTAAGCACGTTTCTTCCGCCCTGGGTCTTCATCCGACGACGAAAACCGTGTTTACGTTTCCCGACTCGTTTAGTTGGGGTGGTTAAATGTAGTTTCATAGATTTGCAATTATAACATAAGGGTTTTTGTAGTCAAGTAGATTGTGCGGGCACGTGCAGGCAACCAATGTCTTTGTTGCAATTAAAATTTTCTTGCAATAACCATACTCGATGATTATAATGGTGCACGATTCGATTAAAAGCAGAATATAATTTTAGACAATAGAGCAATGGAAAATAGACCGCAATTGAGCTTTTGTTTGCCCATTGTTCTACTGTCTATTGTTCAATTGCTCTGCGCGCTACCCTGTGGATAACTTGTGGATTTTGTGAATAACCTCTGGGAACAGATCTGCCGCACCATCAAACCAAAAATAGGCGATACGGCTTTTGAGGCCTGGCTTCGCCCCATACGGGCAAAGTCAGACGAGGCCAAGCGCGTCCTTGTTTTGGAAGTGCCCAATGATTTTTCAAAGGATTGGGTCATGCAGCATTATGACCTTGTCCTACGCGAGGCTTTAAAAACCATTGATAGCGGCCTGGGCATAGATTACCGGGTCAACGCGTCGCTTGCGCCTAAAGATAGGCCGGCGGAGCGCCGTGTTCAGGCAAAAGAGAAAACGCCCGACGGCTTTGTCCTGAACCCAAAATACACATTCAACAATTTTGTAGTCGGGCCGTCTAATCGTTTCACTCATGCAGCCTGCATGTCTATCGCGGAATCTCCGGCAAAGGCTTATAACCCGCTTTTTATTTACGGCAGGGCGGGCCTTGGCAAGACCCATTTAATGCAGGCGATATGCCACCGCATAAGAGAACGCAACCCACAGACAAAATTTTATTACATCACCTCGGAAAAATTCACCAATGAGCTGATATCCGCCATCCAGCATCGCTCAACGCAGGCGTTCCGCGATAAATTCCGGAATGTCGACGTGCTCCTGATAGACGACATCCAGTTTATCGCAAACAAAGAAGCCACGCAGGAGGAATTTTTCCATACGTTTAACACGCTCTATGAGGCGCATAAGCAGATCATTATTTCCTCCGACAGGTCTCCCAAAGAAATACAGAAATTAGAAGAGAGGCTTGTCTCGCGCTTCGCCTGGGGCCTGGTGACCGATATTCAGCCGCCTGATCTGGAAACCCGTATCGCGATATTAAAAAAGAAGGTGGAGAACGAAAGCATCCAGATACCCGACGATGTGATCTTTTTTATAGCCGAGATCATCAAGACAAACGTCCGCGAGCTTGAGGGGGCGCTGGTGCGCACAATCGCTTATTCGCTTCTTCAGGAAGAAAAGATCACGCTGGAAATGGCAAAGGGCGTTCTAAAAGACCTCCTTAAAGAAACGTCCGGACAGGTTTCTATAGAAAACATCCAGCGCATTGTCGCCGATTATTTTAAAATACAGGTGGCGGACCTAAAAACAAAAAAGAGGATAAAAAGCATAGTTACGCCGAGGCAGGTCGCCATGTACCTGGCTCGCGAGCTGACGAACCTTTCTTTGCCGGAGATCGGACAGTGCTTTGGCGGTAAAGACCATACCACAGTTCTATACGCGCATAAAAAGATAAAAGTTGAAGCGTCTGATAACCAGAAATTAAAAAACATCCTTGATAAGCTGCTTTTGGATATTAAAGACTAGGGCGTATTTATTAACAGCTTGTGCAGTATTGTTTTTGGTGTTAAGTGTTTTAAAATCGTCAGATATGGGGTTTCTAACAGAATCCAAACCCCCTACAACTACTACTGGTTATATAATTAAATAGTACTTAGGAGGATGTTTAATGAAGATCAAAGTGGATAAATCTGAATTGTTAAAAAGTATACAAGTGGTGGGAAACATTATCACATCAAAAAACATGCTGCCAATACTATCAAACATCCTTTTTGAAACGCAAAAAAATAAAATACGCCTGACAACAACAGACTTAGATATAGGGATATCTAATACATTAGATGTAGAGGTATTAGAACCAGGAGCCATCACTATTCCCACAAAAAGGTTAAATGATGTGATCAAGGAACTTCCGGGCGGGATAATAAGCCTGACAACAAAAAAGAACAATATTGTGGATATTGAGTTGGAAAATTGTGAGTTTAAATTAATGGGGCTGCCAAAAGAAGAATTTCCAAAACTCCCAGAATTCAAAGACAAAGAACAAGTTGTTTTGGAACAAGCCCTATTAAAACAAATGCTCAATATGACATCTTTTGCAGTGTCACATGAAGAAACCAGGTATGTTTTAAACGGCTTATTATTGGAAATTAAAAGCGGCGGTGAAACCGCAACCATAAAACTCGTCGGAACAGACGGACGAAGGCTGGCCGCAGCAGAAAAGAAACTACCCTTAAAAGTCCATAAGGACTTAAAGATCATTATCCCGTTTAAAACGGTCCAGGAACTAGTGCGCAATTTAAAAGAAGAGGGAGATGTTTCCGTAGTCATAGGCCCAAACCAGGTATTGTTTGAAATGGACGGTATAACGATCATTTCGCGTTTGATCGAAGGCGACTTCCCTGATTATCAAAAAGTCATTCCACACGCGTCGAACATCAGGATCAAATTAAACAAAGAGCAGTTTATCCTTGTTTTAAGAAGAGCAAATCTGTTTACAACACCGGATTTTCAGGCAGTACGCTTTGAATTGTTTAAAAATAAACTGGTGGTTTCCAAGAGCACGCCAGACGTGGGCGAATTCAAAGAAGAGATACAGGTGGAATATAGCGGCAAAGAATTGGCAATAGGTTTTAACCCGAATTATATTTTAGACATGCTCAAAAGCTGGAGAGAAGAAGAGTTCAACCTGGAGTTTTACGATGCGGAAAAACCGGGCGTTGTGCGTTCGGATAATTATGTCTACATTGTCCAACCAATGAGATTGGGGTCGTAAGCCTTGGGCCAGGAAGTCAAAGACATATTAAAAACAGTTCTAAGCGACCTTAAAAAAAAGCGCAAAGACGCTGATTTTGAAAAGGCGGCAGAAGTTTGGGAAAAGATAGTTGGGCCGCACGCATTTGCATGCACAAAAATTGTATATTTGACAAAAGACAGAATTCGGGTTAATGTAGGTAACTCGAGCCAGCTCTATGATTTGAATTTAAAAAAAGAACGCATCCGAAGAGAATTAAAGAAAGCCCTAGGCATAGAAGATGTCCGTTTTGTACTCGGGGAGCTTAGCTAACGAGGCGTAGGAGAGAGTTAATTCAATGGCGGAAAACAAGGCATATGATGCCAGGACAATACAGGTTTTAGAAGGTACGGACGCTGTCCGAATGCGGCCGGCGATGTATATCGGTGATACGACGTCGCGCGGCCTGCATCATTTGGTCTATGAAGTCGTTGATAACTCCGTAGACGAAGCCCTTGGCGGCTTTTGCAAAACTATCACCGTTGTCGTCCACCAGAACATGAGCGTCAGCGTATCCGACGACGGCCGCGGCATCCCGGTCGATATACACGCCACGGAAAAAAAGCCAGCCGTAGAAGTAGTCTTGACCACATTGCATGCCGGAGGCAAGTTTGACCACCGGGTATATAAGGTTTCCGGCGGATTGCACGGCGTGGGTGTCAGTGTTGTAAACGCCCTTGCGGAATGGCTGGAAGTAGAGATCAAAAGAGACGGCAAGGTTTACCACCAGCGCTACGAACGCGGCAAGACTGCTTCCAAACTTACCGTTATCGGCAAGGCAAAGACCACGGGTACGAAAGTCACATTCAAACCCGACAAACAGATATTTAAATCGATAGAGATGTCCTACGACGTCTTGGCCAACCGTTTAAGGGAGCTCGCATTTTTAAACAAAGGGCTTTCCATAAAGCTCTTGGATGAGCGCACGGACAAAGAAACGGAGTTTTGTTTTAACGGCGGCATCATCTCTTTTGTAGAACATCTCAACAAGAACAAGAACCCGCTTCACAACAAGGTCCTTTATTGCGAAAAGGCCGCCGAAGACATGGTGGTCGAGATCGGCCTGCAGTATAACGACAGCTACGCGGAAAATATATTTGCCTACGCAAACAATATAAATACCGTCGAGGGCGGGACCCATTTGAGCGGGTTTAAATCAGCCCTGACGCGCGCCATTAATCAGTATGTCAAAAGCAAAAACCTTCTGAAGGATTCAAGCGCGAGCATCTCCGGAGAAGACGTGCGCGAAGGCCTGACCGCCGTCATAAGCCTCAAGATCCCAAATCCGCAGTTTGAAGGCCAGACCAAGACAAAATTGGGCAATTCAGAAGCAGAAGGCTTTGTAGCATCGCAGACTTTTGAATTTCTCTCCGGCTTTTTTGAAGAGACTCCATCCGTTGCCAATAAGATTGTTGAAAAGGCCGTGCTTGCCGCACGCGCAAGGGAAGCGGCACGAAAGGCGCGGGAATTAACACGCAGAAAAGGAGCTTTAGAGGGGCTGTCTTTACCCGGCAAGCTGGCTGATTGCCAGGAGACAGACGCCACCATGTCCGAACTTTTCATCGTCGAGGGAGACAGCGCCGGAGGCTGCTGGGATGGGGAGACAAAGGTTGCTTTAGTCGATGGCAGAGATCTTTCTTTCAAAGAACTCGTCGAAGAAAATAGTCAAGGCAAGAAAAATTTTTGTTACACCTTGCGTAACAATGAGCATGTTGGTATCGCGCCTATCTTAAATCCGCGTGTAACTAAAAAAAATACCAAAGTAATTAAAATAGTTTTGGATAATGGCGGAGAACTTAAGTGTACGCCGGATCATTTATTTCGTCTGACAGATGGTAGTTATATCCCGGCTATTCAATTGACGCCTCAACATAACCTCGCTCCGCTCTACCGAAAAATATCAAAGAAAGAAGGTGGGAGGAATTTAGATGGTTACGAAATGGTTTTTGACCCCGCGTCTAAAAAATGGATATACACCCATGTGTTGGCGGATATCTTTAATTTAGCAAATAACGTTTATGCATCTTCTGCAGGAAAGCATAGGCACCACACAGATTTTAATAAACGGAACAATAGTCCGCTTAACATATGGCGTGTTTCTTATGAACAACACATGCAGCTTCATTATAAGCATCTGGAGCATACCCTGCATCGGCCTGATGTAAAAATAAAGCCTGCAGAAAAAAAGCGAACAGACGAATTTAGAGCGCAAGCTCGCAGCAAGACCTTAGCGAAAAGAGGCTTGTTTAGCAAAAATGCAAAGATTCAATGGGCAAATCCCGCATATAAGAATTTGATGGGTCAAAAGTTTTTGGAATTTTATCACAGTCACCCGGATTACCAAAAACAAAATGCGGAAACCTTGAATTTGGAACAGAAAAAATATTGGATCAAAGAAGAAAACAGATTAAAACAGGCGAGCAGAGTAAAAAAATATTTTATTGACCATCCCGAAGTAAAAAAACTTTTATTCCAAAAAGCTAAAGCAGAATGGATGGATGCAAATTTATTGGAATGGCGGAAGGAAAAGACCAGGGCACAATGGACAGCGGAATTCAGGAAGAAAAGAAAGACGGCCTATAACAATACCTATCTGAATTCAAGTCTTAGCTTCGCAAGAAAAATTTATGAACAAGATGGCGGCATAGACAGATATGACGAGGAAAGAATAAATCTGCCGCCACGAAACAATAACTTATTGAAATCAAGCACTTTGAAGAACAGATTTTTTAATGGTAGCGAGGAAGCATTGTTCGAAGCCGTTAAAAACTATAATCACAAAATTGTACGAATAGAAACAGTGTCTGAAAAAATGGATGTTTATGACCTCGAGGTTCCAGGCACGCATAATTTTGCCCTGGCAAGCGGCGTATTCGTGCACAACAGCGCAAAACAGGGCAGGGACAGGCGTTTTCAGGCCATTTTGCCCATTAAGGGTAAAATCTTGAACGTTGAGAAGTCCAGGCTGGATAAGATCTTGAGTAATGACGAGATACGCACTATCATAACTGCCCTCGGCACGAGTGTAGGAGAAGAGTTCTCCATAGAGAAGTTGAGGTATCACAAGATCGTGATCATGTGCGATGCTGATGTTGATGGTTCCCACATCCGCACACTGCTTTTGACCCTTTTCTTAAGACAGCTACCTAAATTGATCGAGGGAGGGCATATTTATATCGCACAGCCTCCGCTTTACAAGATAAAAAGGGGTACCAGGGAAGAGTACATTGAAACCGAAGATCAGATGAACCAATTGATGTTAGATATTGGAAGAGAAGGACTTAAGTTTACGATTTTATCAGAGAAGAAGACTTTAAATGACCCTCAATTTATGGAATTACTTGAACTATTGGTTCAAATGGAGAAATTTTCTTCAATTCTTGAGAAAAAGGGAGTACATTTACTAAAATTAATCGAAAATAGACATAAAAATTCCAAAAAACTACCTATTTATATGGCAAAAGTGGAGCATATTACCCATTTTATCTATTCTGATGCCGAGCTTGCCAAGCTTTCTGAAACTGCAAAGGGCGAAAAAGAAGAATTTGATTATGTCGAGATATTCGACACAGAAGATATTGAAAAGGTTATAGCTAGAATAGAGAAAATGGGCATACCTGTGGATTGCTATTTTGAAGCTGATCTGCCAACAGCGGAGGGTAAAAAAGGCGAGAAAAGCAAGAAGCAAAAGGCCCGTTTTGAACTCTCAAATGAAGAGGAATTTGAGTTTTTTGCATTGCGCGAAGTCCTGGAGCACGTAAAGGCAGTGGCGCGCAAGGGTATGAATATACAGAGATACAAGGGCCTTGGTGAAATGAATCCGCAGCAACTCTGGGATACGACAATGGACCCCGAGCACCGTACGATTTTAAAGGTAGTCATGGAAGATGTTGTTGAAGCCGATGAGATCTTCACAATACTCATGGGAGACCAGGTGGATCCCCGCAGAGATTTTATAGAAAAGAACGCCCACTTGGTACGGAATTTAGATATTTAAATGAGGCCATGACTTACGGAGTTGAGAGCTATGCGGTATCGAACGTAAGTCATGCGGCCGAATTTATCCCGTCGCTTACAGCGAAAATGTCGCAAGAGATTTTCGTCGTGATTAAGCGATCGGGATAGGAAGGAAATGAAAATGTCTGAAAACAAAGGCGGCCAGATTCATCCGGCGCAGATCACAAAAGAGGCCCTATCTTTGTGGGCCGGTAATTTGATCCCATTAGTGGCCATAAATGCGACGACCGTCATTGCGCAGATGGCTTTGGTAGCTACTTTGCGCGCTACGGGGCCTATGAAAGAAGCGATCAGGTCCGGAGAGATCAATGCCGCTTCATTTGTCCTTTTCGGTATTTTTGTTATCAGCAGCATTGTTATTAATAGTTTTTTGTGCCTTGTCGCCTTGAATACTTTGAGGCGCAAAAGAGAGGCAAGGCCTTATTTATTAGCGGCTGCAAAGGACGCTATTAAACGGACAGTTCCGTTTTTAAAGTCTTTTTTCTTTGTCTGGTGTTTTATTATCGTCGGGATCGTCATTTCGGCCTTGTTTTTTCAGGGCGGCAGGGCGCTTTATGCGTTAACCGTAAAGAGCCTGGGGCACGGATTGGCGCTGGCCCTGCTTTTGGCCACGAGCACTGTTTTTGTGGTAGTGGCTATCAGCGTAGCATGGTATAGTTTCTTTTTCTCGCTTGCGCCGCTCATCGCAGCGTATGAACATAAGCCGGCCATTGCTTCGCTTAGGTTCAGCCGTGACAGGATAAGGGGTAATGCCTTGAGATATTTAGCAGCATTCGCAATCATTTTTGTTTTATATTTTGTCGTCGGGCTAGGCATCTACGGCGTCATCACCCGGTTTACGCACAATAAATTAATTTTGGAGCTTATTGATCCGGACGTGTTATTGGTCTTCGGCCCTGCAGCGCTGGCGACCTGGTATGTCAGTTATAAGAAACTTACAGAGTTGAAAGGAAAAACGGCATAATGAACTCCTTGCCTAACCGCTTGTAAATTTACGCCGGGCAACCCTCGGCGTAAATTTACAAACAGGCTTCGGAGTTGATTTTGAGAGGAACAATACTTAAAAAGGCAAAATCAATGTACGCACAAAACGAAAAAATTGTCCCGGTATACATTGAAGAGGAGATGAAGAGCTCTTATCTTTCATACGCGATGAGCGTTATCGTAGGCCGAGCCCTCCCGGACGTCAAGGATGGCTTAAAACCGGTACATCGCCGCATTCTTTATGCGATGCACGAATTAAGCCTTGACCACAGCAAGCCCTTTAAGAAATCCGCCCGCATCGTCGGTGAATGTTTCGTAAAGGGCACGCGGGTATTGACTGAAAAAGGGCTCCTGCCCATACAAGACATCGCTATCGGGGACCGTGTTTTTACACAGGACGGTTTACATGCAGTAATAGGGCTTTACGAAATGCCCGCGAGGCCGTTGTTAAAGGTTGCTCTTGAACACGGCTCTTACAATACTGTTACCCCTTCGCAAAAATTTAAGGTTATAAATAAAGATTTAAAATACGAGTGGAAAGAAGCGCGCGATCTCACAAAAGACGATTATGTTGTGATCAAGGGGGACTATCCTTGCATAGAAGGGCATGTTGAGTTAGGGCTTTTCGACGGCCGCCAGATTTATCTTAATGAGGGCCTGGCGTATATGTTAGGATTGTTCCTTTCAGACGGATGGATGGAAAAAAGGAGCGGCCGGATCTGTTTTTATTCAAGCAGCCCAGATGCTATTAAAAGGATCCGCGGTATCCTGGCGGAAGAATTCAATTACAACGCAACGCAGGAGATAGTCAGCCGCGTCTTAATTAAAAATGGCGGAAAAGTCGCAAAAGAAGGATATCAGATACGAATTCATAAACAAGCAATTAATGGATTTTTATCAAAAATCTTTGGTCTCAAGAATGTCTGGGCGTACACAAAAACCATACCCGATCAATTGTTTAGTTCCTCATCCAGGACCATATTCGCTTTTGTTTCTGGCTTGATAGACGGAGATGGCAGTATCCATTGCAACAGGAATGTCATCCATTACGGCTCTATTTCCGAATCATTGGCGCACGGCTTATTGTTATTGCTTCAGCATCACGGCATAGCGGGTTTTAAGTATACAGAATCTCCCCGGCCGGCGAGTATAATTAATGGAAGACAGATCAAAGGCAATTATGAATTTCACAATTTGGAATTTAGAGGCCGGCACGCACTGTTGTTAGCTGCACGTCTGGATTTGGCTAATAAAAACAAGCAGTCGAAAGTAACGCAGATGCTGGCCAGAGAGCAACGCGAATGTTGGTCTAGTTTGGATGCGATCCCTTTTGCCGCAGAAAAGATATTTGACGAACTAAGCCGCTTGCATATCGGCAGTGGTTGGTACAAAGATACGGAGGGCGCTAAATTCCGGATGGGCATAAAATATAAGAGCGGATGCAAGATCCGCTATGCCAATGATCTGAAGGAAAAACCCTTGACATTGTCTCAAATAGTCGGTTGGGGTATTTTGGAAAAACTCAAGAAAACAGGATCGGCCTTAAGTGACTTTATCGGTTCTGTTATTGAAGAAAAAATATTTTTTGCGAGAGTAGAATCGATCGAAGAGGCGCAGCAAGACAAGACATATGATATTCAGGTTGAAACCGCGCATGAATTTGTTGCCAATGGCATGGTAGTGCACAATTGCCTCGGCAAATACCATCCGCACGGCGATGTGGCCGTATACGATACGCTGGTCCGCATGGTTCAGGATTTTTCACTGCGATATCCTTTAGTGGACGGCCAGGGCAACTTCGGGTCTGTGGACGGAGATGCGGCAGCAGCCATGCGTTATACCGAAGCTCGGCTCTCCGCCATATCCGGAGAGATGCTGGTTGATATCGAAAAAGAGACAGTTGATTTTACGCCTAACTTTGACGCCTCGCTGCAGGAACCGGTGCTTCTGCCGTCGGTCTTGCCAAATCTTTTAGTCAATGGTTCAAGCGGCATTGCCGTGGGCATGGCAACCAACATCCCTCCGCATAATTTGACCGAGGTTGTCGACGGAATAACATTTTTGATCGATAATCCCGATGCCGAGATAAAAGACCTTATGCGTTATGTCAAGGGGCCGGATTTTCCCACGGCAGGCATAATCTGCGGCCGAGGAGGCATTAAAGACGCCTATTTATCCGGCCGCGGGAAGATCACGCTTCGCGCAAAAGTTTCAATCGAGCGCCAGAAGAGCGGCAAGGACAACATCTTGATAACAGAGATACCGTATCAGGTCAATAAGACCACTCTTATCGAGACGATCGCCGGGCTTGTCCAGGATAAAAAGATAGAAGGGGTCAGCGATATCCGGGACGAGTCTGACAAAGACGGCATGCGCGTCGTCATCGAGCTCAAGCGCGACAGCGAGCCGCAGATAATCTTAAACCACCTTTACAAGCATACGCAGCTCGAGACAACCTTCGGCATTATAATGCTCGCGCTTGTCGAAGGAAGGCCGCGCGTATTGAATTTAAAGCAGGTGATGCGCTGTTATGTAGACCACCGCAAAGTCATCATCCGCCGCCGTACCCAGTTTGACCTTGACCGCGCGCTCAAGCGTGCGCACATCTTAGAAGGCCTAAAAATAGCCCTAAAATATATCGAGAGGATAATCAAGACCATCCGCGAATCAAAGAGCACGCCTGAAGCGAAAAAGGCATTGATGAAGAACTTTGAGCTCTCGGAGATCCAGGCGCAGGCGATCCTGGAGATGCAGCTGCAGCGCCTGACAGCCTTGGAGCGCGATAAAATAGAGGCCGAATACCTTGAGCTGTTAAAACAGATCGAGCGTTTTCGCGCGATCCTGGCTTCAGAGAAGATGATAGAAGGTATTGTAAAAGAAGAGCTCGCAGCCTTGAAAAAGAAATACGGGGATGACCGCCGCACCGAACTCGTCGGAGAAGTCGAGGATATCGAGCTCGAAGACCTGATAGCCGAAGAGGACATGGTGATCACCATATCGCACGCAGGCTACATCAAGAGGCTGGCCATCAGCGCTTACCGCAAACAGAAGCGCGGCGGCAAGGGCGTTACCGCTATGGAGACCCGCGAAGAGGATTTTGTAGAGCACCT
The DNA here is from genome assembly GCA_016235185.1 of Candidatus Omnitrophota bacterium. Lineage (GTDB taxonomy): Bacteria > Omnitrophota > Gorgyraeia > Velamenicoccales > Velamenicoccaceae > UBA9636. The sequence goes on along the minus strand of JACRLT010000016.1, from coordinate 45,087 downwards.
TTTTGTCGCCTCGACAAAAGACTACCTTTTGGTATTTACCGATCAGGGCCGACTTTACTGGATAAAAGTCTACGAGATACCGCAGGCGTCGCGCCAGTCAAAAGGCAAGGCTATCATAAATATTTTGCAATTAGGCGCCAAGGATAAGGTGGCAGCGGTTTTGCCGGTAAAGGAATTTTCGGCAGACAAGTTTGTCATCCTTTGTTCGCGGCTCGGCACCATTAAAAAGACGGCGCTTTCCGCTTTTGAGAATCCAAGAAAAGGCGGCATCGTTGCCATGGGCCTGGATAAAGATGATGCGGTGATGAGCGCCAAGATCACCGATGTTTCCCAGGATGTGCTGTTGGCTACGCGTGAAGGCAAAGCCATACGATTTAAAGACAAGCAAATACGCGAAATGGGCCGCCAGGCCAAGGGCGTGCGCGGGATCTCGCTGGGCAAAAAAGACGAGATCATTGGTATGGAGATCATATCAAGCGAGCTTGCCAAGACAGGCGCCACGATCTTGACTGTTACATCCGCCGGGTTTGCCAAACGCACATTACTGGATGAATACCGCCTGCAGTCTCGAGGAGGCAAGGGTATAATCAACGTCAAGGTCACCGAGAAGAACGGTGAGGCCGTGGCGCTAAACTGCGTCCTTCCCGACGATGAATTGATGACTATTACCCAAAAGGGCATGATGGTGCGCTGCCCTGTCAAAGACATCCGCGAGACAGGCCGCAATGCCCAGGGCGTGCGGCTCATGAGCCTAGAGAAGGGCGATGTCGTTACATCCGTCGCCAAGATCGTAGCTAAAGAAGAAGAATAATAGACGGCCCCATCGTCTAGCCTGGTCCAGGACGTGTGGTTCTCAGCCATAAGACACCGGTTCAAATCCGGTTGGGGCTACTTACTTTCTTCAATGAAAATTCTGTTTATCAAGCCGCATTATTCCAATATCACACTCTAATGAGAAAAATTCCAAAAGGAATCATTATTTTTGGTGCGCTGTTCACAGTAACATCGTTTCTGCAAATGAGCAATTTCATAGCGTATAGCCGGGCAGGCTATGACGATCTTTTTTTGTTGTCGTTGCCTGAAAGCGCAATTTTTCTCCGCGGCTTTTTCTTCGCAGTTTTGAGAATAGCCGGGTTGGCAGCCGGGTTGGGGGTTTTGACCGGTAAAGAGATCTTCCGCAAAACAGCCCTGTTCGTTGCCGTGGCCAGGGTATTGACTTTTTTCTCGGAACATCCCTATTATGCCGTAAAAAAACATGTTGAGGCAGCAGTGGCATTTGCCTCTCTAAAAACCGGAATTTTTAAAATAGCCGAGGCCCCCACGGTAGGTTTTATTACAAAATTTTCTTTCTTTGTGCTCTTTGCCATCGACGTTGGTTTTGCTGCCGTCTTGATCTATTATTGCACGCGGCCTCAAGTCAGGCAGTGGTTTAAAGAAAAAGGATGAAATTCGGCCATGCCGGTTTTTAATGAGGCGAACACAGAAAATCAGCCGGTCAGGAAACTGTTGATTTAGGCAACTTATTGTGATATATATATTTTGAACATAGTTTGACTCCTTGCCTGTGCATCCCCACCGTTTTGTTTCGCTTTGCGAAAGCAAAACGAAACAGTGGGGATAGGCTGCGGAGTTGATTTTGTAATGAATGAGCCTGCAATAAAGGCAAAATCAAGGAGAGTTATGCGCAAAAAATTCTTTTTATTTTTTTCGGCTTTATTGCTATTGGCTGGCTGTGAGCAGATCAAGGGGATGTTCCAGCCGACGCTTGCGTCTTCAAAGCCAAAGGCAGCAGTCAGTTCTGTTGGCTCGCAGGAGACCGGGGCAACGGTCCAGGGTACAGTTTTGGCCAAGATCAATAACGCAGTAATCACTCTTGAAAGTTTTGATGAAAAAGTGAAGGCCATGGAATCTTTGTCCCCGGACATCAAGATCAATACTCCGGATGCCAAAAAAGGCTATCTTAACGACCTTGTCATGCAGGAACTTATTGTGCAGGAGTCCAAGGCAAGGGGCATTGATAAACTAAAAGACATCAAAGACGCCGTCGAGGAATTTAAGAAGGGCGCCATGGTCAGGCAGATCGTATTGGATGAGACCAAGGGTATCACTGTCCAGCCCGCGGAGATAGAGGCATTTTACAACCAGTACAAAAAAGAATTTGCTGCTCCCGAAGAGATCAGGGTGCGGGAGATAGTTGTTTCTTCCGAGGCTATTGCCAAGGAAATATTGATCTCCCTTTTACAGGGAGCTGATTTTGCGAGTGTGGCAAAGGAGCGCTCCATCAGTCCAACTGCCTCCAAAGGCGGAGACCTCGGGCTTATTAAACTAAGCGATAAATTTGAAAATTTCGGCAAAGCCGTTGCTGTCCTTGACGCCGGCCAGATAAGCCCTATTTTTAAAGGCCCAGAAGGATTTTATATTGTTAAGGTGGAGGAAAAGAAGGGCGGTTCCGTACCGCCGCTCGCAGAGGTTTACGACCAGATCAAAAACGGGCTCCTCCAGCAAAAGCAGACCGAGCGTATTAAGGATTTGAGCGATAGATTGAAAAGAGACGCAAAGATCGAGATCAAGGAAGATCTGTTAAGGTAAAAGTATCGCAACTCGCGAACTAAATCCGAAATCTTAATATCGAAATCCAAAACAATGTCGAAATGTTCAAAATTCGAATGGTTAAAACAAGTAAGTTCTATACATTTAGACATTTGGTGATTTGAATTTGTTTCGAATATTCGTATTTAGTGCTTCGAATTTAAAAATAAGCAGCTTACTTTAAAAATATGGATAAAAGAAAGTTAAGCATTATCTTGGCGGTGGTCCTGGCATTGATGGGCGTGGTGATGGCCCGCAATTACATCAACCAGGTCGAGAAAAAATTCGTCAAGGAAGAGAGAAGGGCTTTTGTGCTGTTGGCCACGGCCAGCATTCCCGCCGGAACTACCATTGACCAGGCGATGGTCAGGCTTGAATCTATCCCTGAAAAATATCTCCAGCCCAAAACCTTTAATTCAGAAAGTCCCGTGTTGGGGAAGCGTGCCATGGCGGATATTTTCCCCGGAGAGCAGATCATGTCTACGAAGCTCACAATCGCGGTCAAAGACACGAGCCTTGCGATGCGTACGCCTTCCGGTAAACGCGCAATGACCATTACGATCCCCTATCTTTCCGCTGTAGGAGGCAAGATCAGGACCAATGATTACGTCGACGTAGTTGGGACCTTTCCTTATAATGCCCAGGTGGACGGCAAGACCATTACAGAGCTGGTCAGTGTTACACTCTTTCAGAATATTCTTATCCTTGGCATAGAAGGCGGTGCTCCGCAGGAACGCGGCAAGCCTGCGCCAGCCCCAACGGACCTTGTCGTGACCTTGGCGCTTTCTCCCCGTGAAATAGCCCTTTTGACTTATGCCATGGACCAGGGTAAATTAAGGCTGGTTTTAAGGACCCCACTCGATGTGGCTGTAGAACCGGTGGCCCCTGTTGAGGTCAATACAATGTGGCAATACGTCTTTAGCAATCTTGGGCAGGAGTTCTTGTCCCCAAAAGAAGATAAGCCGCCGATCTTAAAGCAGCAGGAGAAAAAACAGGAAGCACCGCCACAGCTCCCGCCGACCCTGGAAGTTTACCGGGGGACGGAAAAGTCAAGTATGGTAATCAAGTAAAAAAACTCATGAGGTCACCAGTCACAAGTCGCCAGTCATACCCTAACGGGCACAGGCAAGTCAACCGCGAACACTTGCCAAAAAAACTGTCATTAATTGCGCTAACCCTTTTTGCTTTATTTGTTTTTTCTCCTCAACTGGCCTGCCCGGAATTTTTCTCGCAAGAATACGGTGCTATTAATCAGGTAGATATTGTTATTGGCGAAACAAAAGTCATCGACGTATCCAACCCAAAAAGGATAGCTATCGGCGACCCTAAGGTGGCAGACGTGGCCGGCGCCAGTAATACGGAGCTTATTTTGTCTGCCAAGGCTATGGGCGAGACAAACCTGCAGGTCTGGGATGATTTTGGCCAGCGGGAGATCACCGTGCGTGTTTTTGCCGAGGACCTCGCTAAGTTGAAGAAAAGGCTCGAAGACCTTCTTTCTACGGCCGGCATCCGCGGAATTACATTCCAAGTCGGAGATCAGGAGAGAAAGGTCTTTGTTTTAGGCGACCTTCCTTTGCGCAAAAAAGAGCTGGTGACCCAGCTTTTAGAGAATTTCAAAGCCAATGTTATCAACCTGGTAACATATTCCGAGGATAATCCTTTAGTTGAAATTGATGTCCAGATCTTGGAGATCTCCAAGGTTGCAGTAGACAAATTGGGCTTCAACTGGTCGCAAACGCTTAGTTTTACCGAGCAGCCTACGCCTTCCACGCATACCTTAAACCGGCACCTCGGCGATTCTTTGAAATCCGTTTGGCAGTCTCAATTTGACAGGAATGCTCTAACAGTGGTTTTAAACGCGCTACAGCAGGATAATCTGGCACGAACTTTGGCAAGGCCAAAGCTTGTGGCTTTAAGCGGGAAAGAGGCCAAGATCCTTGTGGGCGGACAGATCCCTGTTTTAGCAAGCGTTAGCGTTGCGAGCGGAACCACGACCACCTCGATCGAGTATGTTGATTATGGGATTAAAATGAGCATAAAGCCCGAGGTAAAAGAAAATGGCGATATAGTCTGCCGGCTTGAGACGGAGATCAAAACCATAGATAGTTCAAACGCGATAACGGTACCATCCGGCGGCGGCACCATTACCTCTAACGCGTTTAAAACAAGGAATGCATCCACGGAGCTCTACTTGAAGAATAACCAGACTATTTTTATGGCGGGCTTGATCGATAATCAGGAGACCAATAATCTCCAGAATGTGCCAGGCTTAGGCAATCTTCCTATTTTAGGAGCTCTTTTCAGGTCTAAAGATTTTAGGCTCGGAGATACGGAGCTGGTAATTTCTATGACTCCCAGGATCGTAAATTATGGAGATATGCGACAGGATATCGAGGGCGCCGATGCTTCTAAAGCAAACTCCGATGAGGAACCCGCAGATGTTTATGTTCGCATGGTACAGGAGATGATCTTGAAAAACGTGAGTTACCCGTTGGAGGCGCAGCGCGCCAATTTATCCGGCGAAGTCGTTTTAAGCCTGCATCTTTTGTCCAATGGCCAGCTCGTCGGTGTTGTGGTCAACCAGTCATCCGGGCACAAGCTGCTCGATAGCGCCGCGATCTTTACGGTCAAGCGGCTCATGCCTTATCCGCAGTTTCCCAAAGGTTTGTTTTTGAAAGAGATCTGGGTCGAAGTACCAATCACGTACCAGTTAAGTTAGAATGACAAATGACAAATGTCAAATGACAAATGAATTTCCAATGACCAATTGAAAGATTTGGAATTGGGATTTAATTTGGATTTTGTCATTTGGAATTTATCATTGAACCGTTTTTACAGGTGATTATGGCAGAAGAACCCCACATAGGCAATGTAATTTCGATATTCAGCACCAAGGGCGGCGTAGGTAAAACCTTGCTCGCCGTCAACATGGCCATTGCGCTTGCCCAGGAAGGTAAGAAGGTCGCGCTTATCGATCTGGACCTCCAGGCTGTGCAGGATATGGCCAGGATGATAGACGCCACCCCCCAGTATTCGATCTTCGACATACTTTCTATCGTAGATAAAGTGGAACAAGCGGGCAATATAAAGAATTATATGACCCTTGTTCCAGTAGGGATAGATTTTCTGCCTGCTATAACCCGTCCTAAACAATCCCCGCATATCACAGGTGACCGTATCGGCAAGGTCATCAATATGCTAGTGCCTTTTTATGATTTTATCATTGTCGACGGAGGGCGCGCATTTACAGATTCGCTCATCAGCATTTTTAACCGCTCTAACCTGATACTTTTTATCGTGACCCCGGACATCCTGTCGGTCTACGAAACGCGATGGGGGCTGGATGTCCTGCAATCGCTGCACTTCCCATTAAAGATGATAAAGCTCCTTTTAAACAGGGCGGAGAGCAAGTCCGGGCTTTCCTGGCAGGAAGTAAAGCTTGCCCTTCCTTGCGATATCATCTCCAGCATCCCGTCTGACGGCAGGATCGTCGGCCTTGCGCTTAACCGCGGCGTTCCGGTGGTGGTCGATAATCCCTCCAGCCGTGTAAGTGTCTCTATCAAGAAATTCGCCCAGGAACTTATTAGTAATTCGTCTTTATACATCGCGCACAAAGAAGTTGAGGACCTGCGGTTCATCAAAAAAGAAGAGATGCCGTCTGCAGGCACCTTTTGGGATGCCATGGGCCTCTCCGATAAGATCAAGTGGATCAAGCCCATAGAGCAGGAAGATGAAATAATCAGGCTCAAGCGCAGGATCCATGCGCGCCTTATTGAGGAGCTTGATCTAAAACGCCTCGACATGGAGCTCATCAATAACCCCAAAAAGGCAAAAGAACTAAGGGAAAAGGCGGAAAAGATAATCACTAATCTTTTGGCAGAAGAGACAGGCGCCTTTTTGTCGTCCTTCGAAGTCCGCGAAAAACTGGTAAAGGAAGTCGCTGATGAAGCTCTAGGCTTGGGCCCTCTTGAGGAGCTTTTGAGAAACCAGGATATCACTGACATCATGGTCAATAATAAGGACCAGGTTTATATAGAGCAGCACGGCAAGATCACCTTGACCAGCAAGAAATTTATTTCTGACGACCAGGTGCGCGTGGTCATAGAGAGGATCATAGCGCCTCTTGGCAGGCGCATAGATGAATCCGTGCCAATGGTTGATGCCCGCCTGCCTGACGGCTCGCGTGTCAATGCGATCATCCCTCCATTGGCCCTTACTGGCCCGACGCTGACGATCAGAAAATTTGCGCGTGAGCATTATACCGTCGAGGACCTGATCAGCCGTTTTTTCAGCCTTGACCGCAACATCGCTGATTTTCTTGCCGCCTGCGTTATGGCAAGAAAGAACATGATAGTCTCCGGAGGTACCGGCTCCGGCAAAACAACGTTTTTGAACATCCTTTCTGCCTTTATACCTAATGATGAGCGCATAGTTACTATTGAGGACGCGGCAGAATTACGCTTGAACCAGGAGCACTGGGTGCGCCTGGAATCCAGGCCGCCTAATATCGAGGGTAAGGGCGCTATCTCGATCCGCGAACTTTTCAGGAATTGTCTGCGTATGAGGCCAGACCGTATTGTCATAGGTGAGTGCCGCGGCGGCGAAGTCTTGGATATGCTTCAGGCCATGAACACCGGCCACGACGGTTCCATGACAACCATCCACGCCAACTCCACGCGTGATGTTTTGACGAGGCTGGACTCAATGATCTTGATGAGCGGCGTTGAATTGCCTATACGCGCCATCAGGGAAATGACCGCGTCCGCCATAGACGTTATTGTTCAGACCGCAAGGCTTTCAGACGGCACCAGGAAAATCGTCCAGATCACCGAAGTTGCAGGCATGGATGATGAAATGCACATCAAGCTTTCCGATATTTTCCGCTTTAAGCAGGTGTCAATCGATAAGGAACACAATAATAAAGTCATCGGCCAGTTTGTCGCGACCGGCAATCTGCCTTCTTTTTACGACGAGCTTATTACGCGCGGCATCAGCCTCCCCAAAGAAGTCTTCACCGCCACCGAATCCACGCTTTAAACTGCGAGATATGTCTCCAGAGTCACCTGTAAAGTAACCAATAATCAAGATACAATCACCAAACAAATCTCAATATCCAATAACAAATAATCAAACAACAGTTTTTTTGGTTATTTGAATTTGAGTTTTTGGTTATTGTTTGGAATTTGGTGTTTTTTGCTTGGGATTTTATGTGTAACTTGTGACTCTATAGTACTTGAAAATAGGTGGCAGGGTTTGATATAATGCTGGACATGGAAGAAAAGATTTATAAGGTTATCAATGCCTCCACAGGCGAAGTAATTGCGGCCAGGGTCAAAATAGCCCAGGATTTTAGGTCCAGGTCAATTGGCCTTTTAAACAGATCCAGCCTAGATGAGGATGAAGGGCTGCTCATTAAGCCCTGCAATTCCATTCACACCTTTTTTATGAAGTTCCCAATAGATGCCATATTTTTAGATAGGAACGGTGTAATTGTTAGCGTAGCTGCTGATTTACAGCCCTGGCGCCTTGCATTTTCAATGCTAAAGGGTTTTATGGTGCTTGAATTGCCAGCTGGAAAAATAGGAAAAACAACATTAAAACAAGGAAATTTGATTAAACTTGTATAAATTTTGTTTGTAATCATTGTCCAATTTATGAAAATAAAAGTCATAACACTTTAGTATAATTAGAGTTATTTAAAATAATTGTCCAATATGATTAAAAAAGCTGTTAAAATAAGCTATAATGTTAAAAACTACGTCATTAGTAGAAAAAAGAAGAACCATGACCTTAGCTGTAGAAAGTTGGCTAATGAAACCAGTGAAAAATTCAATATAAATATATCAAAATCAAGCATAAGTTCTATTTTAAAGGCTGCACGAATAAGCAGTCCTGTTGGAAGGAACACCGAGCGTATATTCAGGCCGGATGTTGAGTCAGCAGGCGCGGGTTATGCTTTTATTTTGGGTGCAAGTTTGTTGCTTGGGGTATCAAAAATCATATCAGAAGCGGTTAAAAAGGCACATCCGCTGATCCATTTAAAAAGTGATACGCTTGAAGCAATAACTGAAGCTTGGATCATGGCAAAGTCTATTTATAATGTCCCGCTTGAAAAGATCGAGGACTACCGTACAAATGAAATGTGGTTTATTGTCGGAAGAAAGATCAACAAAGGCCTTTTAAGGCGCTATATCGAGGCACTAAAAACTTTGCAAGCTGTTAATTATCAAATAGTTAGCGATTTAATGCATACCCTCCAGGATGTTCATTATATGCGTTTTACTTTGGCGGATAATGCGCAATATATTTTGGACGGACAGCTTAAGGGCGTTTGGAAGGAGCCAAATATACCAATTGATTTTTGTACAAATATTGATATAACAACAAGTTATGTTAATAGAACATTTTTTGGCCCGGAACCAATAGTTATATTCAATTCTAAGCCAGAAAGCGCACTTGGCGAAGAAGTATCAAATTTTATCTTCAGCATTGACGGCGCATCTGCGGCCCAGAGAATACGCAAGATAGAGATTGTTTCTCCTAACTCTAATGTTATTAAGGAGATACCATTTATTATTCCGGAGCGCAGAAGGTTTATTATTGGCATTTGGCCGTGGCAGTACAAGGCTGTTGCTGACTTGGAAAAGAGGGCTGCAACCGGCAGGGTGATCCATGAAACTATGCAGCGCGAGTTTTATTACGTTAGCGATAGCATAAAATTTGTGCAACATGCTAATAATATTGAAGTTATGTTAAGACTAATAGTTTTAAAGAGCACAAAAGATGGCCCTGCTACAATAGCGATTTTGACTAATCTCGACGAGGAAGAATGGGATGTCAAGAGAGTGATAGAGCATTATTTAAGGCGGTGGCCAAATCCGGAGGCAGGGTACAAGTTATTTTTAAAATCGACAAAAAACCCGGGTTTTTTTGATGAGTTTATATCCGGCGAAAAGATATTTGAAGTAGCAAAAAAGATCAGCGCAACAACCGATTGCGATGCTTTGTTTTCTGTTATCGTTGAGGTGCTAAATGAGTTTTCCAAGCGCACTTTTTTCCCGCGAGGGTGCTCAAATTGGAGCTTGCTCAAGATGAGAGAGATTTTTTATAAACAACAAGGACGCATAAAAAGGGCATTGGCAGAAGACGTTTTATATAACATATTGCTATCCAATATGTTAGAGCAAAAAGAATTTTTTAATTGTGCAGCAGTCAAATTCAACGAATCTTCAATCTTTGATTTTTCCGGCAGAAAGCTCTGGATCCTTCCGCAATTCTCGTAACTCTCAACAACTACACTAACTTATAAAAGAAAGCGTTCCCTTTTTTTCCCAGTTTTTTGTTGACATATATATATGCTATATGATATATTTCTAATGCAAGAACAATCGGTATCGACAAGTGTCAAATGATGAAAAACGCCACGGAAAAAAAAGATTTCAGTCTTTTTGTATTTTTTTTTCATCAGGATTTTTTGTTGATCCCGATACAAACTCGCGGTAATTTATCTTGAGCGGTTTGATCGGGATTATTTTTTGATGAGGTTAATAATGAGTTTAAAAAAGTATTTAAAAAGCTATTCGGGGCAAGCTCGCATAAGATGCTCTGGGCAAGTTTTTGTAGAGTATTTTGTCCTCTTGACCATTATCGCGATATTTACATTATTGGCTGGTTCTTATTTTTTCCAAAAAACCCAAAATTCTACGGATGATTTTAGGGCAACTGCATTCAAAAAGATAAACCCGGAAGCGGGGTATTAGATGCGGAAAATATTATTTACGAGAAGGGCGCAGTCGATCCTGGAATACGCGATCTTAATATCCGTCATTTGCCTGGTTTTATTGACGATGTCGGCATATATGAGGCGGTCTGTCCAGGCAAAGCTGACCACCATACAGGATAGGGCAAATGAAGCTGTTCGCTAAAAGATTAAGATGGGGGCAGGCTGTTCTTGAGTACGCTATACTTTTGGCTATTGTCAGCGCCGCGTTTGCCGCCATGATCTTTTATGTGAGGCGCGCCGTGGATGGCAAGCTCATCAGGATAGACGAGCGCATTGTGGCAAGAAATAACCAAACCGTAGATGCGCCAACACCACCTGGCGGACATTATTAACATGCGGAGGGAAATGATGTCTTATTTTGCGAGAACAAAGAATTTCGGAAAGATGGCGGAGAAGGGGCAACTGGTCATCGAGTATGTGGCGATGTTCACTGTGATAGTGCTCGTCATACTTTATGCGGCTAACAATTTGGTCAGGCCTTCGATGAATAACTTTTTTAACAAAGCGACCAAGATCATTGACAACGTCAGCAATGCCATTGACACGAACTATCCATGAGAAAATTAAAAATAATAACAGATAAAACCGGGCAATCGATCCTGGAATACGCGGTCCTTTTTACAGCCGTTGTATCCGTGATCATTGCAGCTGTGCCGTTTTTTATGAAGCAGGCGGTGAACAGGTATTATGAGAGTTCCGGCAATTATATTAACGCTACAGCCGCCGGAGTGGATATGCTTGCAGCAGAGATCCCAGGGAAGTTTTCAAAAGGTTGGGCTGACTACAAATTTGATCCGAGTGTGAATTTGAAAGTTATTGTGCCGGATTATGATGAAGCAATAAGCGGTATGGAGGATATGTGGCGCGGCCAGCAAGGCGGCACCACAGGCGGTACCACAGGCGGCACCACAGGCGGTGGGTACTATTAAAACAAAACGGAGGGAGAGGGGGGGTGAAAGAGAATGAAGAAGGTGTTAAATAGGGCCGGTCAGAGCACGTTGGAATACGTAATCGTTTTGACAGCGATAGTTGCGGCAATACTTTTTGCCGCGGCGCAGTTCATTAAGCCATCTGTCAACAAGGTGTATCAGGACGCCGGTAGTACGTTGAATGCCAGCGGCGGTTTATTCGCGAATGCCATTGGTGGCGGTTTGAACATATCGGGTGGCGGCACAACCGGAGGTACAACAGGTGGCACAACGGGCGGTACAACAGGTGGCACAACAGGTGGCGGTTATTATTAATGTTAACCAAGTATAATGCAGAAGGGGGTGAAAAAGGGATGTTTATTAAGTTGAATTCAAGAAAAGGTCAGAACACCGCAGAGTACGCGATCCTTATAGGTGTCATCGTGGCAGCTGCTATCGCGATGCAGATATATATCAGGCGCGGTATGCAGGCCAGGATCAGGGACGCTGTTGATTTCACAAAGACAGCGGATGATGATAGCGGTAATGCGTTTTTCAGCAACCAGAGCCAGTATGAGCCTTATTACATGTCAACAAACTTCACGACGACTCAAACGGGCCAGACTAGCGAACAGTTGCAGGTCGGAGGTGGAGTCGTAAAGGATTCCATCAGCGATGCCACACAGAGGATAGGTAACCAAACGTATAGCAATTACATGGGAGGGAATGTGTAATAGACTCCTCGCTTGAGCGCTTCGGAGTCAATTTTGTTAGGAAGCAAAACCTAACATATGCAAAATTGAGGAATTAAAATCTATCCCGTTTTTGCAAGCGAAAAGAGAGCAAAAGCCGGGATCAATTTGCTGACAAAATAAGTCAGCGAGCAAATTGAGGAGGTGAAAATAGATGCGTAAGGGTTTGAGCAAAAGAGGCCAGAGTACTCTCGAGTACGCGGTTTTAATCGTGGTCATTATCGCCGCTTTGGTGGCTATGCAGGTTTATCTAAAGCGTGGTGTCCAGGGCAGAATGCGAGAGTCTTCCGACCAGATAGGTGAGCAGTTTTCGCCAGGTTACACGGTATCCAACATACAGACAACTACGTATGCGCAGAGCAAGGAAGAGTCGGATGCCTATTCTACAACAACGACTATATTGAATCAGTTCCAGAATAGGACGGGCGCAGAGAATGTTCTTGGCGCCGGTAACGAGTACTGGGGAAAATAAAATGACCCGTTCGACTTCGCTCAGGGTCATCCTTAGCCTGTCGAAGGACTGAAAGGAATCGAAGGATGAAGGCAAGCCAGGTAATAAATGAAAACGGGCAGCGGATAAAAGAGGCGTCGGCCCTCCGGAGCCATTTTATTCGCTGCTCGGCTTGTCCGCCACTAAAGCGTTGGCGGATAAACCTGCCACTAAAGCGTTGGCGGATAAGCCTCAAAAATAGGATATTTTCAAAGCGCGGACAGCAGGTGATGGAATACGTTGTGTTTTTTTCAGCACTTATTACGGCCTTATTGGTTATGTATGTTTATACAAAGCGCGGCGTGCAGTCTGTGATAAAGGTTTCTGCGGATCAGATCGGGCCGCAGATAGACAGCGCGCCTTTGTATTTGGCAACTATCCCTGAAACCACAACGTCTACAGGGGAAACATTGACAAATGAAACTACACAGATCGATCAAGTGGGCGGGCAACGAACGCTAAGTGTGCAGTCCGAGAGTGTCTCAACAGGTATTTCAACGACAATAAGCGAAGAGAGGATTAAATGAGGAAGACGGGCCAGGCAGTAATGGAAACAGCGATCTTAATACTGGTGATAGTTGCGGCCCTATTCGCCATGCAGGTTTATCTAAGGCGCGGTATGCAGGGGCGTTTAAGGGAGGCAACATCAAGTATCGGTGAACAATATGATCCGTCAGCTACGAATTCAACGTTCAGCATAACACACGTAAGTAATATGTTGACGACTGCAGCGACGGGGAATACTGCCAAGGTTCAAAAATACACTTGTTCGGGAACGCATCAACCTTATCTGCCAGATGGGAGCAGGAATTTGGATCACTGTACTTTTTGGAAGGAAACGGTTTCCATGAAGAATACAACCGTAGAGACGATTTACGATAATACGATTAAGACGGGGCGGGCAAGCCCGCCACTGCATCAATGGCGGGCAAGCCCTGATAGAGCTTGCTGTTTTTGGGTCTTTGTTTCTTTTGCTTATGGGAGCGCTGTTGAGCTACGGCCTAAGATTTAACTATCAGCAGAAGGCGCAGATGACAGCTTTTCGCAGGGCATTAAAGATAGCTTCGGACCGGGAGCGCGGCTCGGGTTCAGCCATGATCATGGAAGAGCGCAGTATACCTGACCCGATGTCGTTATTCGGAGTTGGCTCCACGCAGACGATAGCAGCCTCTGCAAGCGTCACGCGCGATCCGCAGATGAACGCGCAGGCCGTTGATAAGGAATCTTATATGGGCGCGGTAATGGATATCCAGACAAAAAAAGATGGGACAACAGGCGTAGAGCAGTGGATGCGCCGGGTGTACCAAACAGCAGGATTTAGGATCGAAAAAGAAGTTACGAGATGGAATATCGACAAGTATGGGGTTATTTTTGGAGACATCCGGCCCCGAAATAATGACGGCACTTGGGGGAGAATGGAAGATGGTAATGCGGACCATTCGGTTTTAAGGCTTCCCGATCCATGTTCGGGAGAGATCGTTGATTTTGATTCTTGCTACGCAGTAGCGCGCATGCTTGTGGATGAAGAGTTCTGCGTAAGAAAGTGCAATAGAGCCAAGGCGTCGGCTTCTACGACGAATTGCGTGGAAGTGTGCGATGAAAAGACAAATCCGCCCAATCAGAAAAAGAATACGTATAACCCTGCCACAGGAGGCGCTTGGTATGCGGCAGGTTACTACTGCATTGACAGAACAACAAAAAGTGAGGTTGGGTGCAGGGATATCCCTGTTACAGAACGCGAGTATGTATTTCCTAATCTAAACAAGATGTTCGGTGTGGGCGTGAGCAATGTTGTGAGCCCTGCTATGGGGATACAGCAGGATACCGCAACCGAAAGCATAAGGGACGAATCTATGCAAATTACAGAAACGCCCCAGGACACAACCACAGACGAGTCTTTTGCCTGGAGCGATATATCCAATAGGACGCTGGTGCACCAGGATAATTTGGGGCCGAAGGGCTACGAGATCAGCCACAATACGCCCGACGAGTTTATTAATATCGTAGTTGATAATGTGCAGACCGGGATGTCAGGTTCAAGTGATCAGGCAGTGCAGACGGATAAATAGATCAGTTAACCGGTTAAAAAGATGAAAAACAATGAACAGGCAAACAGGCAAACAGGTTAACAGGCAAACGGACCAACCGGCAAACCGGCAAACTGGCAAACTGGTTAACCGTTTAACCGGGCAAACCAGCTTAGAGCTGACAGTGGCGCTGGTGATCTTTGCCATGCTTTTTGTGGCCGCTGTTAAGATCTTTGTGTGGCTTAACGCCGGTTTGGTCAACCGGCAGGTTGCTTATGACAACACGCGCGTCAAAGCAGGGAGCAGCAAACCGGAGCGCGTAATAGGCATTACAAACCTTAAGCATAAGACGCCAGGGAAGTTGAGAATTGTCAGCATAGATGGTACGAAAGAGGTGAAAGTCAATGAACCGCTTAATGCGGACCTTAATCTCACTAGCGAATTTTAAAAAGGCTAAGCACACAAGCGGCCAGATAGCAACGCTTTTGGTGTTGCTTTTGACTGTTATGCTAATCTTTGTCATGGTTACCGCGAATATCGGGCAAGTGGCTGTGGATGCAACAACTGTGGCCAATGCCGCTGATACCGCAGTATTGCTTTTGGGGTCTCAATTGGCAACAAAAGCCCAGATGTTGTCTACTGCATTGCATGAAGTGGACGGGTGTAATGATTCTATTGAGTGTTGCGAAACCACGGGTTTTCTGGATTATCTCCTTGGTTTTGTCGGTGCAGTTGTTGGCGTAGTTATTTGTGTTGTAAGCTGGGGGACTGGTTGTGGATTTGGAGCGATGTTATTTGCTGCAACTGTTGGAGGCATAGTAGGAGGTATGACAGGCGCTGCCATACAAGGTACTTCCATTGTGCAGGGAGCTGCAACAGGAGGGGCTATTGGTTTTGCCGTAGGGTCCATAGCCACCGGGGTGACCGGAACGGCTTCAAAGTTTTTTCTAGGGAAGTTAGGGGTAAGCACATTGTTTGGTCTAAGTGCAACAATGACACCCATTATTATAAATACAAGTATGGTAGCATTCGGAGGCCTGGGGCTTGCATCTTCCATATATAATGCCGCAGCGTCGAATCAAATAGTAGGGAACATGTTTCATCAGCTTGCCCAAGACATTGCCAAGCTTGGCGAAAGAGACCAGATCCGTGAGGGTGTGATCTTCGCGGCGCTCTACCGGGCTATTGATGATCCTACCAAGCACATTGACGAACATGATGTTGACGCTGACTATGATAAGTATGAGCTTGTCCCGCGTTTTGCCTGGTGGTGGCATGAGAGGATGCGGAAATTTGAGAGTATCAGAAATAAACAGATACCGGAAGTTCAAAGATTTTTAAATATCATGCGTGGGTTTAGAGATACTATGGCAGGGGCTTACGCAGGGAGCCCAGGCGTACTGACAGTACCGGGATACTGCGGCGGCGAGGAACAGAACCCGTGTGCGCCATGGGACGACCTAAGTGGTCTCTTGAGATAGATCACGGCAGGATAAAACGAACAATTCTCGATGGTGGTAGTGTTAAGGACGGGTCTATTGTGCGTTTACTGTGTGGGCTCTGGGGCACAACTGGCACGTATAAAATTAGAGATGCCAATGGCAAGGTTATCTGGAGGCCAGGTCCAACAGCACAGGATATGATGACATGGCTCGCAACGCCCTGCAAACATTCCAAACCTGTTTCTTCAACCAATTGCCCTCCTGCGCCCAATAGCTATGATGGGATAGACAGTATGGCGGATGGCATAAGGCGAATGGTATTCTATATGGACACTATTTCGCCTCCGGGTTTTAATGAGTGGGCTGCGGCGCAGTCCGGTAACATATGGTGTTTCCCGGGGGATCCTGCAGCACCGTCGATGCAGTCATTGTATGATAAGTTCGTTGCCAATAACCTGGGGAACGCCTCGTCAAACTGGGAAACATGGAGGCGGCGTTTTTACAACTCCAAGAAGCCCAAGGACTCAAAGACTTATTATTTTAAACTGGGCGAGTGGATAGCCCTTTTGAGCGATTTGAAAACAAAGCTTTTAAAATATACAAAACAGAACTCACCCTTGCCGGTCTGCGAGCCAGGCCACTACGTTGATGTTGCCGAAGATATAGCAGCGCCAAGCTATCAGTGCCAGTATTGCCAGCCGGGCCATCCGCCGCCTTGTTTAGCGTCTCCAATTAGCGGTTATGGCTGCCCTGATACCTGCGGCGAGTGTTCCAAAAGCGCCTTGCCGTGCAGAATTGCGAGGAGTCAAGACAAGCCGATCGGCGGAATAATTGTAGAAGATGAGGACGGGAAGGGGGGGAATGGGGAGGCATTGGTGCGGGCCATCAAAGCCATCAATAGGCTGATCAAGTCAATGTCGGATTTCAGGGCTGAAATACCAGTATGGTCGGACAATATGGATGCGTATCTCCAGGAGTTAGCGGCAAAGGATTTCGAAAAAGACTTCGGCGGTTACCCCACCGTTACCTACAGATGGACAGATTCGCGCGGATATAACAGCGTCGTGGTCACGGTCGGAGATTTTATCATTCCGCATATTGATGATGAATCCCGCGACACAGGCTGGTTTTCGACAGATGAGTGCATAGTGCTCAAGGATTACGCAGATCTTTATGATAATTGCTGGGTCAGGGTTACCAAATATCCGCCCAGTAAAGATTTGTCCACTGTTACAGTATCCATGGGAGCGCTTGGGAAGTTCAACCCATTTAACCGCGGAGTCACAAAGAAAAGCTATGCTGAATATAATATTGATGACAAAGATAGTGGTGCCAAAAATCATGTCTCGCTCGTAGACAAATGATAATAAAGAACAGAGATTTATTGGGTTTTTGGCAGAGGAAGAGGGAAATATGGCACACAAATTTTTGAGGATGTGGGTTGTCAGCATGATCGCAGGCGCGCTGTTTTTAGGCTGCGCTTTTCAGGAAGATGATGTGACGTTTGCCAGGCATACGATGGAGCAGTTAATAGAAGGCCGCTATGCGGCGAGCTCACGAATTGACTGGCCCAGGCTTGTTGTTATGGGTTTTGATGTGGGAAAGCAATATGCGCATTGGAAAACAGAGCAGGAGAGGACGGATTACGCGCGGTCTTTTATTAATGCTTTTTCTAAAAGTTATAAGAGCAAGGGCGCGAAGAGCTCGGCATTTTTTGGCTGGCGGATGTCGGAATATGCGTTGAAAGACCAGCTCCCGGGCTTTAAAACTGTCGCGGCTTATTGCTATGACAAGAATACTGTCGTGCTCTTCTTTCTTGCCGAAGAAAAGGGCAAAAAAAAACTTGTTGAAATAGTAGCGGTTAAACTAAATAGCGACGATCAGGCTGTTCCGGCTGTCGTGAGCAACCCAGAGATACCAGCCGTGCAGGAGGAAGAAGTAGAAGAAGGGGAAGAATAAGATGACAAGGCTGCTCTCGCACAAAACCGGAATGACTACGATGGAATATGTTATTTTGATATCAGTCATCTTCTTAGCTTTGTTAGCGATGCAGACGACACTTAGGCGCGCTGTCAGCAGCCGTTGGAAAGACGCGGCCGATTCGTTTGGTTCCGGCCGGCAGTATGAAGAAGGCGTAAGTACGGTGACGACAAATTGAATGACAAATGTCAAATGGCAAATAACAAATTAATGACTAATGACTAATAATAAAAAATTTGATATTGGGGATTAATTTGGGTTTTGTCATTTGGATTTTGGAATTCTAAATTCGGGATATTTATGGCGATGAAGATGCTTATCTACATACTTTTCTTCGGTTCAGCGACGGTGTTGTGCTATCAGCTGGTGCCGGCCATATGGGATAAAGTATATCTTTGGCGCGCCCATGGGGTTGAAGCGCAAAGAGGCAAGCTCAAAGAGATGTTTTTGGACATGGACCCCCAGAAGCTGTTTTTATTAAACGTTATTTCTCCCACGGTGCTGTGTTTTGTGGGCCTGGGTATTACGCGCAGCCTCATAGGCGCGTTAATGGGGTTAGCCGTAGGCTTTGGCATTCCGGCCATAATCGTTAAAAATATGATAGTGGCAAGAAAGTCAAAGTTTCACGTGCAGATAACTGATGGCCTAATGATCCTTTCAAGCTGTTTAAAAGGCGGCTTGAGCCTGTTGCAGTCTATTGAGGCGTTGGTGGAAGAGCTGCCCCAGCCCATCAGCCAGGAGTTTGGCCTGATATTGCGCGAGAATAAGATGGGGATATCTTTGGAGGAGTCATTTGAAAACCTTAACCGGCGCATGCCGTCGGAAGAGCTTAACCTGTTGACTACTTCAATACTTGTGGCGCGTGAGACAGGCGGCGACATCACACAGCTTTTCGGCAGGCTTATAGGCACTATACGCGCCAAGGTAAAGCTCGATGACAGCGTGAAGACTTTGAGTATGCAGGGAAAGATCCAAGGTATCGTGATGTCGGGATTGCCGATAGGATTTGCGATATTGGTGGTGTCTTTTAACCCGAACTACTTTGATATCATGCTAAGCCACCCGTTGGGCAGGGGCTTGATGGTGTATGCAGTGATATCAGAGATCATCGGGATGTATATGATACGTATGTTTAGTAAAGTTAACGTTTAAAAGCATAGTAAAATGACAAATGTCAAATGGCAAATAACAAATTAATGACTAATGACTAATAATAAAAAATTTGATATTTACGAAAGGGCATTAGAATTTGCGGCAAGAACGGCAAAATTTATTGAAAGGTTGCCAAAGGGCATTGCCGCTATTGAATATTCAAGGCAATTGATACGGGCGAGCGGGTCCATAGGCGCCAATATGGAAGAAGCCGACGGCGCTTTAACAAGAAAAGATTTTATTAATAAAATGGGCATCAGTCGCAGGGAATCGAGGGAATCAAGACATTGGCTTCGCCTTATTAAGGCTACCCAAGTTATTAAGGAACAAGAGGCCGGAAAAGAGCTGGATTGGCTACTCGGCGAATCTAAAGAATTGCTGCTAATCGTAAGCAGTATTATAAGAAAGACACAAGAAAATAATTTGAAATTTGATATTGGGGATTAATTTGGGTTTTGTCATTTGGATTTTGGAATTAAGCGGAGCGAGATCATGAGCGTTTATTTATCACAAATATTCTTATTCGTCGGGGTTTTCTTCCTCTTCATGAACTTTTTTATATGGTTGTTCCAGACCGCGGAATTGAGGAAGACGATAAAAAGAAGGTTGAGATATGAAGTCAGCGCGCAGGATAAAAAAACCATCTTTGTGCGCATCTTCGATGTCTTTGGCCCGCTGAATTATTTTCTCGTGCGCCGTTTTGCAAAAAGGGACCGTCTTGAGAATAAGTTGTTCGGAGCGCGCCTGCCTTTGACAGTAGAGCAGTTTTTCGGCGCTAAGGTCTTTATGGCCCTCATAGCGCTCTTTTTGGCATTTGGGTTTTTGCCCAAGGAAGAGGTTTTAAAGATCGTGGGGATCGGCGCAGCAGGATTTTTCCTGCCGGATCTCTGGCTGGATATTAAGCAGAAACAGAGAAAGGCTCTTGTGGTGCGTTCTTTGCCGGATACCGTTGACCTGCTTTCGCTCTGTGTTGATGCCGGCCTTGATTTTATCGCGGCTGCGCGCTGGATAGTGGATAAGTCCAAGCAGACGGCTTTTATTGAGGAGCTCTCTCTTATGTTGCATGAGATCAAAATAGGAAAGCCTAGGCGGGAAGCCTTAAAAGACCTGTCGAGAAGGATAAATTCGCCGGACGTGACTGCATTTGCCAGGACGCTTATCCAGGCGGACAGGATGGGAACGCCTATTGCAGAGGCCCTGGCCATATTGTCAGAGGATACGCGCGAGAGATTTTTCAGGCGCGCAGAGCGCTCTGCATTGCAGTCGCCCATGAAGATGCTTATACCTTTGATATTTTTCATCTTGCCCGTTGTCGGAGTGATAGTGGGCGGGCCTATTGCAATACAGTTCATGAGCGGCAGCTTATTGGGAGGAGTGGGAACCGGCGGTATAAAATGACAAATGACAAATGTCAAATGACAAATGAATTTCCAATAACCAATGCTAAGTCCAATCATCAAAAGATTGGAAGTTGGGATTTAATTTGGATTTTGTCATTTGGATCTTGTCATTCAATATTGACGGATATGTGTCCTGTGGCGGGACACTGTTCGATACCGATGCCCAGATTTTGCCTGACGTTTTACGTGCTGGCAAAATCTGCCCGAAGGGCCGATCGATCGAATCCGGCAGGATTTGATCGTGTTTATCGGGGCAGTCCCAACGCGTGCTTTGTTGGGACAAGCCAGGCTATCCGGCTTGCCCGCCAAAGTTTTAGTGGCGGGGCCTGTTCCGGCGTTTCCTCGATGGCGATCGAGGCGGCCGGGAGAATGCGGAAATTCTCGAGGGAAGGAGGACGTAGGTTAGGCTTGAAAACGACCGAACGTAATATGTGGTAAACTGGCGCAATAAACCTTGGATCAAGGCGATTGCGTGGTTAATAGTCCTGACCTTTCTGCCGGAGCAGGTGGCATGGGCTGTTGACTATAACTGGCGCGGTGTGCTGAATGGGCAGGGTATCTCTGCCGTAACATCAGCGGCCGTTGCAACGGACGCGTCTGTCCTCCGAAAGAACTTGTCCGCCAAAGATTTAGTGGCGGATGAAGCATCCGACAAGGTTATAGCCGGCGCTATCAAAGATGCTTTATCCCAATTAGTAGGCAAAGAAGCTACAGATATCAGGTTATCCGATGAGGTTATTGTACATAGGACTTATCCTTTAGCTATTACCGAAGACAAAGTGGCAGAATTATACGCCTGGATGCTGGATCCGGCTCATGACCTGGTTACCTGCGGCGCTCTTTCTTTGGCCGGCATGTTGGGATTGATGGGCAGGCGGGCATCATCTGTACAAATAGCCCATTACGCCCTCCTGGTGGATATCCTCTCGGATTCTTTAAACATTTATACCTATAATAAAGACAAGAGGCTTGAGAGCTCATTGTATGCCTTAGCCAAAACATCCGCATTATTCGGCCTTGATCTAAAACCATTCCATTTTGAAGAATTTGAATTAGATAATAAAGCCTTTGCAAAAGCGCTGAATAAGTTAATACCCTTTATTGCGTTCGTAGATGACGACCACATGGTCCTTGTGAAAGGACTTTCTAAAGAAGGTTTAATAATAGAGGATAATGGCAAGGAAAATATTTTAAGCAGGAGTGAAACCAGCGCCAGATTCTCGGGTTACGGCTTAGTTCGTGCAGGCGCAGACACATTTGGTTTAAAGGTAGAGTTCCTGGAAGACGAGGTAGCCAAGGCAATCCGCGGCACCAGAAGAGAGATCACCAAGTATGATGGTTATGATTTTTCCGGGTATTTTCCAAAGCATGATGATAGCGATGCGTGGAAAGCGCTTGGCACGATGGCAGGCATGGCGGCCCTTAACTATGTGTGCCCGACGTGCGGCTATGCGGTTGGTGTTGGACTGGGTGTATATAATGGAGCAAAGGCTTTAAATGACGGCAATACGATGGGCGCTGTATTTAGTTTTGCCAGCGCAGCAATGAGTGCGTCAAATCTTTATAGTCAATATAGTGCGTCCCAAACAAGGCCATACTCAACGAATGAGGTTCCCTATGCGCAGGCCGTGTCCCACAGCCCTTCTGACAGTGGTTACCTGCCAAGTTACCTTAGTGATGGTGCGTCTTCTGGTGTATCGTCTGGAAGCAGCACGGCGCCGCAGTATACGCCAGGCACCGGTATGCCGCCCTACGCGCAAGCTACAACGTACAATGCGCCTTCTACCGCGCAGCCTACGTCGTCATACACCAGCCAATTCATTCAGAATTTCGTTGTGAACATGGGCAAGAGTTTGGTTGTGGGGCAGATCGCAACAGCTGCAACCAATGTTGCCGCTAATGAGTTTGGTTGGAGTCCACAGGGCTCGCAGATATTCGGTTCCGCGGTAGGGGCTATGGCTAGCGCCGGCGTATCTTATGGCGACACCGGCTCCGGCAGGCTGAACGAGAATACGAAAACATTTAATTTCTTCAAAGATGTGTTAGGCATAGAGAATGATTACTATGCCAATATTATCGCCGCAGGCGTCAGAGGCGCTGCGAGAGGCGCTGCCAAAGTTTATATACTTGATAAATATGCGGACAGTAAGGACCTATTCACTCAGATAGGCGTGAATTCTGCCACAGGCGTACTCACAGATGCGGCAACAAATACATTATTGTCCGGGATGGGTTTTGATACTTATCACAGAGTTGCCGATGGCACAACACCCAAGAGAATCACCACGACTAATTTCGTTAAGGAGGGTGCTGGTTTTTTTGATAGGATCTTCGCTGAAGCTAAGATGAGCCTGCCTTTTGTTGGTGTGGGCAAGGTCGAGGATATCGAGATCAGGAAAAATTTCATTGAGTCCTTTGTGAGCACTGCAGTAGAAAAAGTCTCCGACAAATACCAGATATTCGGAGAGAATACCAACCTGTATTCCAAAGATCTTGGCAGAAATATGGGCTCTTTTATATACAGGTTGGCCGAGAATAAAGAAGCAAAAGATATTGCAATGGAGGTTTTCCGTAATACAACCGTCCGCTTGGCCTTCAATGCTTTGGGCGGCAAATATGATAAAGCGACCGGCAAGAATGAATGGGGGTTATCAAAGGTTGATATGGCTATCCTGACTTATTATGACAGCGTAGCCTTGAGCTCAATGTTTAGCTCTGATCCTGCCAAGGCTTCTGCTGACAACATGGCTGAAGTTAGCAAGGGATTTTGGAGTTTTGGCGGCACAGCCCCGTGGGTCAAAGAGAAAGACGGCACGTCGTTATACTCCGGCTACAGAGAGGGCCAGTTTATTGACGGCATCCTTCAGATGAGCGGCGTTTATTACTTGAACGAAGCAGTGAACGATAGCATTAAGAAAAAGCAATCTTCTTCCTGGGACGATTTTAAAGCCAAGGGCGGCCTTACTACCGTGGCCCGCCGCGGCCTTGATAATTGGCTCGTTGAATACGTCTCCTCCAGCCTCAACCAGGCCGCCGCAGCGAATATGGGCGCTTTGATGGGGCACGGCGTTGATGCGGTTTTTGGCGGCCTTAAAGGGGCGTCGAATGCTGATATTGCGAAGGGCGCTGAAGTCGCCGGCATCAAAAAGCCTACAGGGGAAGTCTATACTGAATCAGATCTGCAGAATATGGCAAATAAGAATCCTCGCGGAAGAGAAAACTTAGTTAATGATATAGAGGATCTTCTTAATTCCAAGCCTGATCTGTGGCAGCAGATGCCGTGGAGCACAAGGCCCATGGGCGCGCCGGGAACTTTCACGGGCTCTCTTTTAGGCGGCTTAGGCGTAGGCTCAGACGGTGCCAAAGCAGTCATGAATTGGTCTCTGCGGGATTTCGGCGAGCCGGGGACGCTGACAGGGTTTGTTAAAACTTATATTTATGGTGATGCTACGCATGCGGGAATTCTTGCCGGAACGGTCAATACCATATTTAGAACAGACCTCGGCGGCCTATTTTTCCAGTCCGCTGGAAGGGGGACACTCTTTCAAGAAGCCAACCCAATTAATAGGTATACCTTTACCGCTGGTAATGACGGTCAGTCGATTCTTGACACCAGTCTTTACTTTAAAGATCGTGGTAGTGATAAAACACAATTTAGTATTGACGCTAACGGCGATATTAAGATGGGTGGTAAGTCCGGAGACGCTTTTAATGTGAGCGCTGTATTGCGAAGCGAAGGATATGATTCCAATAAGGCTACGGTATTAGGTGCTACTGAATGGCATCAAGTTATTGTCGGTCAACCCAAAAAATCTGAAGATACGAGCAGTCTTGCAATGAGCGCAAGACAGCTTCCGGAGGCTGAAGTCAGGTCTTTGGAAACTATGGTACAGGGCATAAATGCACCTAAAGCGCGACTTACTGTTGGAGACAGAGAAACCGGCGGCTTGATGGTATCTTTTGAAAAATCCGGCAACACAGTTACTGGGCAGGCAAACTTTACACTTAACCCCGACGGCACCATCAAGAGCTATGACTACATCACAAAAGGCGCAAAGAGCACTATCTATCCAGGCGATTACGGCACTGTGCGTATAGGCGGTAAAGTTGAAAAGCAAAATCCAGTAATACCTCAAGCAAGCACGGTTCCGGCGGGCACAGTTACAGCTGAAACGGCTATCCCAGGGGATCTTGTTACGCCATCTGATTTAAATAACTCCATAAATAACCTTAAGAGCGAGATAGTTAAGTTTAAGGCCGAGGTCATAGAACAGCAGCAGACCCCGGGAGGGCCGGAAGCCTCATTATCAAACGTCCAGAAGCTTGTAGGGATGGAGCAGAGGTTAGAAACATTAGAAAAATCTTCAGCAGAGGTTCCGTCTAGAGTTTCGGCAGTGCCAGCGTCTAAACCCTCGGATAATATTCCGACCGAGAGGATAGAAGACACAATTCTAACAAACTTAACTAGGGCGCAAGAGATGGGCAAAATGGCAGATAGCAATCAGATATCTGGCTCAACAGCCATCCCCCCGAAAGACTATAAGCTGGATACAAAAATCGTCCATCAAAATGGAGGGGTTTCTTACACCGGTCCCGCCGGCATGCAGGTTATAGATGATGGTAAAACCGCCATCCTGCCTACTTATGATAAAGCCGGTAATCTGGTGAAGCAATCTATGTATGGCCTTGATGGTAACAAGTCCGCATCGCTTATTTACGAAGAGGCCAACTTTAAGCGCGATTCCGATGGCAATTTGATTAGCAATGATCGCATAACCTACAAAAACAATGCTCCTATCATGACGCAGGAGTTCATATATGGCGTCAAAGGTGTTTCTTCCCCAACAGAAATTATCGCGACGAATCATCTGGCGGCAGGCGATAAAAAAGAACGCATAACAGCTCTACCAGACAGTGTTCTTGAACCGACAGCCGACGGCAAAGGATACAAAAATTATGATTTGACGCAGTTAGGTGAAAATGGAACAGTTATCGGTAAAACAACGCAGCACCGTACCTTAGCTGACGGAACAGAAACGACTGTTATACCCGGAACAGGGTCTGTTGTTACCAAGAAGACCCCTGCTTATTCTCTGAACGTTCCGTCTTTGGGGGAAACTAATAAAGATCCATCCAAGTTTTCTGCCTCGTTTGATTACGGTCAAATTATTGTCCGGTCACCCGATAAAAATACGCTTATTATTTCTAATGCT
This sequence comes from Candidatus Omnitrophota bacterium, assembly GCA_016235185.1. Lineage (GTDB taxonomy): Bacteria > Omnitrophota > Gorgyraeia > Velamenicoccales > Velamenicoccaceae > UBA9636. The sequence goes on along the minus strand of JACRLT010000016.1, from coordinate 19,351 downwards.
TCTGGTCCGAATAAAGGCACCACGGCTATCTTGCTTAATCCTGCCGCTCCGACTTTAGATCCCGACGTGAGGAATGCTGATAAAATAATGAGATTTGATTCACCCATCAGCGATACATCTTTATTATCAGGCGGCGCAGAAGCTTTGAAGAATTTTACGCCGGATGAGACGAAAATAGCGACACGGGTGGGCGGCATTACCTATGATCTAAATAGTGGCGCTATCAATATCATGGATGCCGAGCAAGAGAGAATAGGGTTAAAACAAAGTATCTTTGGTGTTGAGCAAAAATTTGATACGGTAACCCGAGTTTCGGCAGGTTTGCAAGTTGAGACCAAACAATCCGTTAATGGTATACCCGAATATACCCATAAATATAGTTACAATAATTTTGGTTCGCCAAAGATTAATATCACGGAGCACCTGGATAACAATAGGAACTATAGTGTTGAGAGAGACGCTAAGGGAAAGCAAATCATCACTATTCCTAAGGGAGAGCGGATTAATAGCGGCTCGAACTTAATAGCAGACAGTGAAATAACCTTAAACCATGAAGGCAAGCCATTGGCCGAAGCCTATCTTCATGAAAGCAAGAATGTGTGGAAAATGGGGCTAGACGGTAAAATCTTTCCTTACACGGGCGATTTCTCTGCCTCTGACAAATCCGGCCAAACGATGCATTATGAAAAAGGTATGCGCGCCGGAGCTGATATAAAAGAAAACCAGATCGCGATCGTGAATCAGTATAAGAAAGATCCTAATAGCGCTAGCGCAAAGGAATTCCTGACAGCCATTCAAAAGGTAGATAAAAATATCAGTTTAAACGACTCGCGCCTGACCGACGGAGTTGCCGGCCCACTTACTCAAGCCATGTTTGATTTCAACAACCAGAAATATAATGAATACGTTGGCAAGGTAGTAAAGGCATTGCAGGGTATCCCGGGCATGAATGAATCAAAAGTCCGCAAGGGCTTGGGGGAAACGATCATGTATTTCGGCGATAACGGTACCTATATTAAGCAAGAAGGCGGCTGGAAGAAGGCCGGCGACTCGGGCAGCCAGTTGTATGATATAAAAGAGTCAGCGGAGAAAGATAAGGGGTGGCAGATCGCGCCAATCGGCGGCCAGCCAGTTTCATCGTCTTCGATAGTTGCCAACCAGCCGCAAAATACGGGCTTTAGCCTTTTCGGTCAGGCGTATGGCGCAACGCCGCCTGTCGGCAGGAGTACTGTTGGTAATGTGAAAACAGATCAGCCGTCGGGGTTGGGTGATTCTTTCGACTTCCGCAAAGCGAATGATGAGGCCATGAATCCCAGCCCGCTCGGAGTTCTGATGGGCCAGGATATGAAGCGTTATGAGCAGGAAGCCGCGCCGCTCGGCAGCGGAGCTGTCAAGACAGTAGAGACCTCTAAAGCTGCAACATCACCTCACGCCTTCCTCGAAGGCGCCGTAGGGTCGATTGTTGATAATTCGCAAACGCAGCGGTCTTCAGGGAAGTCTTTAGATGAGGTGCGATCGGTCCCTATGGATGAACTTCAAAAAACCTTTGGCGGTCAGCAAGGGCCTGTTACGGATGATGGTTTTACATCACACTGGAAAGGTGTGCCGCAAGAATATAAGCTTAAAAATGGCAACATAGAGGTAATAATGCCCCTCGGTTTTAAAAATGGCGATGATGCTTGCTATGATTGCCATGATAAAACAAAAGAAACAGTCGGAATAGTACCAATAAGAAGAAGCATAAAAGATGAGGCAGGCAACGAGATAGCCGGCGAGACAAAAATAGGGGAAGCCTTTGGTTCTATTAAGACGAACGAAGTACAATATCTCATTGATGTCGAAACGAATCCGCATGGCGCGTATTTACTTCGATCGCCTACACTATTTGATCATGTTGCCTCGGGTGATTCTTTTGACTTCCGCAAAGCGTCCGAAGAGGCCATGAATCCTATCTCGCTCGGTGTTATAACGAGCCAGGATGCGAAGCGCCTTGAACAAGAGGTCGTGCCTCTCGGCAGCTTTGTTAGGACGACAGAGCAGGCGACCGCCGACCATTACGCAGCCATACAAAATGCTCTTCTTGATAAAGAAAGCCAGATGCAAATATTTATGTTTATGTTGCCCAAGGGCGAGGGCAGCGGGACATCGGCTTTCCTTACTACGGATGGTAGATACGCCACGCCTATTTCCAACGCTTCAGGTAATTCCGTAGCATTGAAAGGCCGGGGCGTATTGGAATTAAAAGAGGCATCCGACGGTTCTGTTATGGTTGCAGACAAAAACTGGACTCCGGGCTCCAAGATTGATTACCTCTATCTTGAGCCAGGCCAGAATCTTTCCTGGCAGCATAAAGCGAAGAATATCGGCGGAGAGCCGCAGGCGACATTGACTCCTTCGGCGCAGGGGAGCGCGTATAGTTTGAAGGTAGGGCCGGATGGCGATATTGATGTAAGGTCGGTGAACGGAGAAGCTTTCGATGGCCAGGGTAATAAAGCTTATTTCGCCAGCCACCTGACGCTGGATTATGGCAAAAGCCAGGCACAGTATTTTATGGAAGACAATAAATCTGTTGATATCACGCATCCAGACCGTGTCTGGATAAATGGAAATAGAATAGAAGGGGAAGTGATTGGGCATAGCCTCCAAGATGAAGGGCGGCCAGTAATTAAGATTGTAACATTTAAGGCAAAGGGGCCTCTTGGATTAGACTTAGGAGAGTATGGGCAATATTTAGAGGTTAATATGCAGAAAGGAGCCTCTCGCGATATGGTTGCCGGAGAGAAATTTATTGGTCTAGACAACAAAGGCAAAGAAATCTTATCTGGTTATGGCGAAGGTAAGCTCGAAGATAAAGGGATAGGCAGGATTGACAATCCCAACAGCTCTGCAGTTGAGTATTTGGGTTTGAAAACATTTGCTAGTCTTGGTGGAGCTGCATCCAAAGGGCTCCAGTGGTTTACGGACCACAGCCTGATATACCAGTTGTTGGTGGACAAAGGCGTGGTGGATTCTCAGGCATTTAATAAAAGGGCTGAAATGGCTTTTGTAGCGGCGCGTAACTTTGATAATGGCTTGATTGATACTGGTTGGGCAGATCTATCCCCTGTTTCAAAAAGCGAAGCGCTCAACTTAAGCGTGGATGCGGCCAGCAAGATATTTGATATCTATATAGCCGGCAAAGTTGCGAGCGTTGCTTTCAGATTTGGCATGGGTTTAATCGCTAAGCAAGCTGCAGAAGAGGGCGCAAAGGAAGTCGCTACAGAATGGGGTAAGAATTTTGTTAAGGATATTGTTTTCACACAAGCTGGTTCACGTGCTGTCAAGTCTGCCGGGCTTGGGCTCGCCAATGTTGCGGGTGCAAAATATTTGAATCCCGACATGGATTTAGGTAGCTGGGAAGCCGGGACAATTTTCTTGACAACTTTTGGAGTTGATTATCTCACGCGCGGTTTTAATCTGGGTTCTGCTGCGCGGGCTGAGACGTTGATGAAAGGCGTAGGCAGTGAGTTGAAAGCCGGCGCCGGCGCATGGGAATCTGTGGCAGCTGGTTCAGAAGCCGCTGTTTATAGCCGTCCATGGATGACTGCCAAAGGCGTAGGGTTGGCCGGATTGGGCGGGTTTACGCGCTATGCAGCCATAGGCACTTTAGAAACAAGCGTTGCGGATTATGCAAAGACAGGAGAGGCGCATGTCTGGAATAATTTCGTCAATGTCGGCTTGCCCGCTGGTATTTTTGGCGCCATAGGCCAAGGTGCGAGCGTGGCAACAAAAGCGCTTTATCCCATGGCTAAGAAAGCCGCTGTTGGCGGATGGAGTGATTTTGCCGGCAGGACCGCTTTAACCATGACAGGCGTTGGCGGCCATTATGCTGCCATAAGCCTAAATGTTGATAATGCCATTAATAGGGTCTTTACGAATGATGCAAGGCCGGCATTTTTGGATAATATGAAAAGCGGCGCCTATGATTTTGGCTTTGGAGCCCTGGTTTTTGGAGGCCCTATTATGCTTGCGGGCTATGCCAAAACCGCAGAATCGAAAACAGCCCTTGCTGTTTTATCAGGCGCCGGGATTAATGTAGGCGCCGGTTATATCAGGTCAAAATTGAACGGCCAAGAATACACGTTAAATAATGGTTTGTTAGATGCCATGATCGGAGGAGGGCTTGGCGCTCTTGCAGGAAATCTCCGCTACAAGGCAGAAGGGTCAAAATCATTATGGGAGAGCATGGCCCAGCCTGGCAGTAAGGGGGTTTTGTGGACCGCTGCTTTTGGCGCCGGGGCCAGCACATTAAGCGGATTGGTGGAAAGGGGAATCGGAAGCTTTGAAGTCGGCCGATCTTTGGGTTTCAGTCCGGTCGGAGGCTTGGGAATGGATCTTCTGGCCGGCGGTCTTGCCGGAAGCATTGGCAAAGGATTAACGACTTCTACCGCAGCGAATTGGGCTAATAAGTATTTAAATTTTGACCTGTTTGCAAGCAAGCTTGGCTTTGGCGATACAGGAAAAACCATAGGAAAGGTTATTTTCAGGGTCGGCGTTGCGCCAATAGCAGCGGGAGCAGCAACAGGCGGCTTAACTGCGGCGTGGGATTTAGGCAAGTCCGTGATTTCCGACAGCGAATTTAATTTTTCGCAGAGCTTTAGCAAAGGTTTTGGGCCAGGTTGGTATCTTGGAGAGACAGCGGCAATGGCGTCTTTAGGCCTCGGTTTAAAGGAACACGCCGGAGGTATAGCAGGAAGGGTGGCAGAGATTTATCAAGCCCCGTCATTGCTTTTTACCACAGAAGCCGACTTAAAAGCCGCAGGCATTGCCCGTAATTCTGATGCGTGGTCTAAGTCGCTGCAGTTTTCCACGCTGCATGGTTCAAAAATATGGCCTGCGGTTTCCGTCAGCTTTACAATAGCCAATAATGTCGTTTCCAATACATTAGCCATTGCGGGCGAGGAAGGCCGCGCCTTAATACGTGGCGAGCGCCTTTTTGAGTCTGGCGCATGGAAGGCGGGTTTCTTTGCGCTTCGGGATGAAAGCGGAAAGTTGCAGCGCAATGAATTAGGCCAGCCGATGACGCTGTTTTCAGAACAAGGCGGCAAGCAACTAGCCATGAGCGCTGTCGAAGGCCGCAAGTCGGGTTTTATGATGCATCCGCTCATCGGTATCATGATGCAACCCGCCAAGGAAATCGGCATAGGCGAAGCCACGCATGCGGAGTTTATGATGTCAGAGCATGGCCTTGTTTCGAGGCCTTTGGCCTATCTTAAGTCGCGGATGGAGTATTTCGGTAAAGATGTTGTTACGCGTCGGGATTTATTTACAAAGGAGATGTTTGAATTTCGAAACACCCGCATAGGCAATGCGTTAGCATTTGCCGATTCGGTCGCCTTCATGGCCACCTATACGACAGCGTGGGATAAGTTGGCGCAAGCCGCAGGATTCTCAAAATCCGACGCCCAAGCCGCCGGCTGGGTTAATTTCTTCCTTGTCCCGACGACAAGAATGGTGTCCTTTGCTGACAGCGGCTCGAAGGCATTCAGCAACGGTGATTATTCGGGCGCCATAAAAGATTTGACGAAAAACGCAGAACTCAACCCAGACGATGCTACTGCGCATCTTGCCCTTGCCCAGGCGCATAGCGCCGCAGGCAATACCGACCTTGCCATTAAATCCTTGGAAAAAGCCGGTTCTTTGGCTATGGAAGCAGGGGATATTAAGCTCCACGAGAAGATTTTTGAGCAGCGGCTTGGCTTAAAAGGTATCGAGGCCCACAAAGCAGGAAAGAGCGAGCTATCCGTGACCTATTTTGATCATGCCTATAAGCTTAATTCTTCTGCAGAGAATAAGGTTAACCTCAGCGCTGCCCATTACAATTTAAGTTTGCAGCAGGCGAAAGCCGGAGATATCAAGCCAGCCATTGAGTCCCTTGACAAGGCCATTTCTTTAACGCAAGGAACAGAGCATGCAGATTTGCACAATTCCGCGTTGGAAATGAAATCCCATCTCTTAGGCGTGGACGCCTTGAACAACAAAAATAATCCCATTGAGGCTATTGAGCATTTTACAAAGGCCGTTGAACTTAACCCCTCAAATGAGAATATGAAAAATCTAAGCATCGCTTATGCCAAGCTCGGCTCACAGCAGGCAAAAGCCGGCGATGTTACGCCAGCGGCGGAGTCTTTTGATAAGGCCGGTTCCTGGGCCAAGAAAGCCGGAGATAAGGAATTTCGTAAGAGTATTCTTATCGAAAAGTTTAATTTAAAATTCAATGAGGCGTTTGATAACGAAGATTTTGCGAAGGCCGTATCCGCGGCGAAAGGCATAAGAAAACTGGATCGGGAAAATCCCTTTGCGCATTACAACGAAGGCCTGGCGCGTTTTAAAAATAAAGATAATGCCGGAGCTATCAAATCTTGGCGTCAGTCCGAAGTCTTGCGTTTTATAGGCGATTGGGATTTTAAAGGGTTCCGTTCCCCTGGGGACCTTGCCGACGATATTGAAAAGCATTTCTTGCAGAAAGAAACGCCGGAATCGTCCAATGTTCCTGTGGCACCGGAAATGCAAAAAATGGAAATACTGCAGCCATCAGGAATAGTTAACGATTTAGGCGATCATACTCACGGTTTAAATATTGTTGACAAAGCTGGGATGAGACTTGATCCAATTGAGACTTATCAGATTAAGAAGTATATTAACGCCGTTAAGGATAATCTTCCCCTTACGCCGCAACAGACGGATGCGATTTATAATTATCGCGTGCTTCAAAGAGCAATAGAAGTGCTATCTGTGCATGAAAAATTAAATCCTTCCGAAGAAACAAAACAGATACTTAAGGCATCGCGCGAGGCAAAAAGTGAATACGATAAAGTGATGCCCCAAGAACACATCGATACACTGCATTCAGCGTGGCAAGAATTGCAGCAAACAGGCTCAACTCATGGTTTATCTAAGGTATTTGAATCATCTAAGGTTCCGGAAATGCCGAAGACAACCACGCCCAGAACGTTTTCAGAAGGCATTGATGCAATAAAGGCAATAACAAAATATGCCGAGGAAAAAGGTTTGCATACGAAAGCTGGTCAAGCTGGTTTGGATGCATCTGACGAGATAAATAAGCTTGTAGAAGACGCATGGGATTGGGCGGGCAAGGTTTTTGATAGTGCATCTTATCAACCAGTTGAGGATATGTCTGATTTAAAGCCTGGGGTGGTTCTAAAAGGACCTGACGGACGCCTTAGGATTATTACAGAGGTTAACGAGAATGGAGTTAGGTCAATAGATCTATTGCGTCACGGATTACCCAGGGAAGGCAGCTTGGCGCCCTATGATGCAGCTATTTTTGCAAAGGGTAAGATTTATAATTATGAAATAGTCGTTCCAAAAACCGAATCGCCCGAAATGCCCAAGATGCCTGACGAGCAGCCATTGCCAACAGCCCCAATTCGATCAATTTCTCATTTAGAAGAAACAGGTTTCTCTGTCGGCGATATTGTTAATGTTCGACCTGGAGTTTTGGGAGATGAGATTGGAAATCTTCGCATAACCCGGATTGATGATCAAGGAAGAATACTCGATGCTGTCGGCGTGAAAAATTCTTATGGCCGAGGAGAAGGAATCCCTATCATTAGTGATGGAAAACTTACTTCTATTCAAGATAGATGGAAAGCCGAGGATTCCAATAAGGCGCCGGAAATGCCCAAGATGTCTCAGCAGCCGTTGCCAAAAACAACGGTTGAGACTCCGAAAATTGAGCAGCCGCAGATGCCGAAGCCGCCAGCTATGAAATCATTAGGCGGAGAGATTCGGTCATTAGTAGCAAACTATGATGCTTTAGAGATAGAGATCGATGGTCTCTTTAGGAATCATGATAAAGAATTAAACTCAATCTTAAAAACTCATCAAGGAGAAGAATATGACCGGCAAACCGCCCTATTAATACAAGAATATGAGGTGCAAAGCCACAAGTATTATGAGCAACGGCGATCTCTCAAGAACGAAATCATAGACAAAATAAAGAACAGCGATGAGATAAAATCTCTGTCACAAAATATTATGGATGTTTGGAAGTCTCATGGTTCAAACGAAACGTCAAAGTTTATTGAAAAACTGCAACAGGTGCTCCCACAGGGATATAAAATAAATATAATTGAGACTGAGACGCAAAATCCAAGCAGCAAGTATGATGCATCTGAAAATTGGCATGTCATGGAGATAAAAGATCCAGCCGGCCAATTTTCATTGGTTTTGCCAAGGCGGAACTATCCATTCACGGATACACTAAACAATTATGTTAGTTCTAAAGCGGAGAATCCGCGCAATGCAACAGTAAAAGAGCTTGTTTCACCCGGCATCAGAGCAAATTTTGGCGGCGAATGGCGTGTTTTTGAAAAAGGGATCATCAAAACAAATTTTGAGCTGGAAAATCAACCGAAGGGAAATGAGCCGCAAAGTCTTGGCGCGGCGTCGGCAGCAAAGGATATTTTTGAAAGCAGCAAAATACCTGACCTTGCAGGCAAACCAGTCGGATACGAATTTGAGCACAATGGGATGCCGCATAGAATAGAAAGCATTGGTTCAGACGGCACGCCATTTGTTAAGGTAATTACATCAGACGCCAATAGAATCAACGGTCCGCCGGCGTTTGACACCAATCGTTTAGATTCCCTCAGGCCCATTTCTCACACCATGCCCCGCGGCATTGCCATAGATGGCTTACGAGCACCAGGGATTTCCTCAAAAGCACAGACCAATAATTTTAATCAAGGCAGCACATATGATAAGAAAGTTGATCAGGAATATCGCGCTCTTTCCAAGTTTATTACAGAAACTGTCTATAAAGATGCCGACCCGAATGATCTTATGGCTGTATCCAGAAAAGAAAGGATAGAAAATAGTGCAAAAGCCTATGCCGAAAGATACAAATTCATTGGTCTTGAGGCAAGCCAGGGATCGGGAAAAACGACAGCTGGCGCATTGGAATTTGCCATCATGAATCTACGCAGAAATACCAAGATAGTTCTTGAATATGCTAGCGAAACAGTCCGCAATCAGACTAGAGAATTTCTTAATAAACCAGAGGTAAAGCAAGTTTTTGAGTCCAAAGAATACGGAATTGGAAAAATGCCAACTATTTTTGTCGTGACTAAAGAAAGCTTTTCTAATCCTAACCTCTTTGAAGATATTAAGAAGGCCGATATTGTTATGATAGAAGATTATGATCGCGATGTTCTTAGAGGTACTGCCGTTGAACACGCGGTAACTTTAAATTCCGGAAGAAATTATTATCGCGATTCTTTTGAAGAATTAGCCAGACGAGCGAATTTGATAGAAGAAGGTTCTGCGTTAACATCAAGACCAGGCGTAACGCTTGCGAATCACCAGGTCGGCTTAGATAGGAGGGAGGAGGGGGTTGCGAAACGAGGGTTTGATGTCTTCTTAAAAGTTGTTTCTGCTATCAAAGAAGGCAAAACAGAGATTCCGGCCGCCATCAACATAGATAATTATATTAAAGATGATTCTTTACAGAAGCAAATAGTCGCTCCAAAAAATATAGAGGCATGGATAAGCGAGATTGTCGATGAAGATATGATGCATGGTGTTAAGTATCAGCTTAGTCCCTTGGGGGTTAGATTTAAAGCGGAATCCAAGATCGAAACAGCCTATTTGTCTTTGCTCGGTGTTGATACAATGCATTTTAAGGGGGAGAACGGCTGGAGAAAGTTGGGAGAAGAGATTGGTTCTGACAGAGCAAATGAATATCGGTATGCTCTTAATTCTATTGCCCGCGCACTCTATGAACTTAAGCCTGGCACCATGACTACTTCCGTGTTTACTCTTGATAAAGACGGCAGAAAAGTTCCTATTTCGCCTTATGCGGCGGATCAGAAAGCAGAAGATGTCCGCGAGCATGATGCTGTAGTTGCTGCAATGAGGGAGTTGATTCATAATCCTCTTTATGAAAGGCCCATTGATTTGGAGCATATAGAAACAGGAAAAACTACATTATTAGTTACGTCGCAAGATCACTTCCGCGATATCAATAAGTATGGCGGGACTGCCATGGTAACGGGTGGCGGTTTGCGTGGTGTTCAGGATGCTTTAGAGAGCCAGTTTGGTTTGAAGTTCTATTTTGAACAACCTCTTGAAAAGGATAAATTGGCTGGTGTTCGTCATGCAGACTACACAGAGATTATTACTGATCCAAGCTTAACATTACGCGCCTCTAAGCAATTAGAGAAAGCAGTGTTAGATGCTGTGGAACAAGGCAGTATTTCCAGAAATGGTAGGAATATTTTTGTTACTTTGCCGATGGAGTTGAAAAACAGCCAAGATGTTGTTAGCGTTTTTAGGAATATTTTACCTGAGATCAAGATGATTTTTACGGATAGCACAGACAAGACATATTGGATACCGGAACACCTCACGAATTTCAATGAGATACAAGATGCAATAAGCAATTCTAGATTAAAAGAAGTGAAAGCTGACGAGTTAGGCACAATACATGAAAAATATAAAGGCGAGCTTCTCCATGTTGTTAATGGAAGCGGGAGAGGATTGGACTTAAAATTTGAAGGCGTTCCGCTTACTTTTATCTCCGTAGCTGACAATTTGAGCCCCATTGAAAGAGTAAGGCAGTCTTATAGGCTTCGTTTCCAGGGAGAAGATGCAAAACTTATCGTGCTTAATATGCCCGGAAAAGAGGGGCTTTCGCAGGAGGTTTTAAGAAAAGAGGTCGCTGATTTATTCCGCAGGAATCAAAGTTTTATGGAAAAAGAGGTGGCTGTCGAAAAAGCACTTACTCTCTTTTCAGAGGTTTATCATCGACGCTTGAATACAATGATAGAAGCAGAGGCAAAAAATAAAAATTTAGCTGCTGTTAAAGAATTGGAACGCGTGCGCGATTCTTGGAGAGATCAAAATCAGATATTTATGGGTGCCTACCGAGGATTGGAAAAGACAGATGATGCGTTGCAACGGGCGATCAATAATGTGCAATCGCTCTTTGAGCGTGATTTAGGCAAGGGGAGCCAGGCTTATAAGCTTATGAGTTCTGAAGTCTGGCGCGAGCACGTCGGTACAGCATTAGAAGAAGTCGCCAAAGATTCCAATGCTCTTGTTTTATCCCTTGGAACAGGAAAAGGAGCAACGTCTTATTATGAACCAACAACCCTTAAAGATGCCGTAACGTCTGTTAATTATTGGAATAATCTCGAAAAAATAGCTCCTGTTACAACAGGTTTTTCGGGAGATGTATTTAGGGTGGCCATGGGCAAGCCGCAATCAAGGGGGGTTTCTTTGTCAGCAACCCAGGAAACCGCACCTATTGAAGTTAGGGCATATATAAAATCTTTAACGGAACCTCTTCGTCTTCAGCTTCCGGAAGCTGATTATGCACAGCTTCAGCAAACACTATACGAGAGAATGAAAGGGGTGCCTGGTTTGTTTGAACAGCACCCTACAGAACCTGCAAAGGAGGTGTTCGCTCATAATCAAGCCTTGCCTTTCTTGGTTGCTTCCATTCAGACGGCAACGCCTGAAGAGAAGAAAGTATTTAATTCTGCCAGACCGGCTCTGGTAGCTTTTAATCTGCCCCAGCTGCCGGAAGATAGAAAGCACATGACCGCTTTAGAAGCTTTTGATGCTGCAATCCAAATTATTGAAAGCGGCGCCATTCAAATACATAATTTAAACGGTCAAGGATTAGGGCAGATTATGCAAGCCGCACCGTTGGGAGAACTTGTTAAGCTTGGAAAAGCAGCGCCCTTGACAGTTGAGCAATTTGGTGTTTTCTCAAGGGCAACTGTGAGCGACCCTGTGTTGGCTGTAAAAGAAACAGCCGTTAAGCTCTTAAGAGACGATAGCCTTAGAACAGAGATTATGAAACAAATCAGCTCTCAGCGGCCTGCTTGGCACGAGGTTCAGACGAATCCTAATCCAAATCTTGCCAATCTTCAAGAAAGAAAAGCTCATGAAAAACGATGGGCGGATGTCTATAGTGATTCTGTCGGAACGATCAGAAGCATGACCAAGCTGATTTATGGAAAAGCAGAACAACCGACGTTTAAAGAAACAGTTCCTTTGTTTGGGTTATTCGCCCCCGGTGTTCAGCCAGCGGATACAAAGAAAATTTTTAGGCAATTTTCTTTACTTGAGGAGCACGCCTTTAACCCGATCAATTCTGGCTTATCCGATGATATTACGCTTGGAGGTTTGCTCTTCGCCAGGATACAAGACTCTTTCTTTAAGACAGCTGATTTTTCAAAAATTTCTGATAGATTTTTGCGTAACGTTTTTAATCAGGCACAAAAACGCATGGACGAATACCAGGAAATCCCGATGCAATATGCAGATAAGATTAAAGATATATCTCAGCGGTATGGCTTTATGATGCTCGCAGGCGGTGGTTATAGAACAAGAAAGCAGTTGAGGGAATTTGATGATATGTTATCCGGCTTAAAAGAAAATATAGGAAGGCGTTCTGGCATGATGCCGATACGAATTCTTACGAGCCAATCACAAGAAGAATGGCTTGATTATCTACAGAATAGTCTTCCTAAGTTTTCTATGAAACCTCAAGCTTCTTTTGCTCGTGGCATAGTACAAATTATCAATCAGAGCCTTATGGCCCCAAGCCAGCCCATTACACCCTTGAAACTCGATAATATCATTCAGAATTTAAATAAAAATTTTGGCAGCAGCGCAGCTGTAGCCAAAGAAAAAATCTATGGGTTGGTCGGGTTAGGAGGTAATAGAATTGGCGGAAGGATGGATCGCTACGCTGTCAATGAAGGCATCTATCGCGCCTATCGCTATTTTGAATCAGGCAAAGAATTAATTGATCCCTTAGACAACATATCTGTTTGGCATCTTGCATCCAACAATTTTATCCGCAAGCACTCTTCGGCATTTGGATTGCCAAAGGAATTCGCTGTTGCCTATGTTGAACGGAAGGCAGCAGATTCTACTTATGAAGCAAAAATTATTGCCCAGAAAGATATTTTTGGCATTCTTGCTCAGTTGCCAAAAGGTGAATTGCAACAGATATCTAACGCGTTGAAACAAAATGCTTCTCTGAAACAAGAGGCTAAAGAAAAGGCTGATTCGTTCTTGAGGCAGAAGCATCCCGTGGCTTTTGATTTAATGGATGATATTCAGCGCACATTGTTATCGGGCACGCAAGGTGTTATGACAACGAATAAGTTCGGCCAGAACAATAGGCTTGGTATGGAATTCTGGAGATTTGTCGATCCATTACGTATCCTTACGGCATTAGAGGGGATGAGGATTTCTTTAGGTAAGATACAGGCAAGGGCTAATCAGGCTAAAGGCGCAAGAGAGATTGTCTTGAGAGAGCTTCTTGGCGCTAAAGATCAACTTTCAAGAGATGCTGTTGATAGAACGAGGGAGGATTTTGAGTTAGTCCACGGCAAAGACATGATGAAGAGCGGCATAGCAACAGCAGAAAATAACTTTTTGGAAGATGGTACGGTTTCTATCCGGTTGAGGGGAGCTGGTCTTACTCCAGAAACAAAACTGATAGGCAAACACAACTCATTCGTAGATACCCACGAGATTCCCCACGAGATGCTACACGTCGCTATTGATACTTTGAATCAGTGGGGTTTTGTACCATCTAATGTGAATCTTGACGGAGTGTTTGGAAAAGGTTTTGAAAAAGACTTCTTAGATAGCCGAAGAAGATTGCTGGTGGATTTGTCGTTAGGCCCGGATGGTACCTATAACGAATTATTGGCAACAACAGGAAGCCTTGGTTATGTTGCGCGTTATGCATCAAGGAAGGACAGCGGACAACAAACACCCGCGTTAAGCTTAATTGGCAGCACCGGGCTTCAATTCCTTGATTCTATCAAACATGGCGTTGTGAGTTTCCGCGAAAGAAGAGAAGCTATTGAGTATCATAAGCCGGAGTTACAGCAGGTTCTCATTAAGACTCATAAAGAAATAAATCTTATGGGAAAGGCAGCTAGGTTGGCGAATGAGGCAGTGGAGTCTGTAAAGCCTAAAATTGCTGAAGGAGTAGGCAAGCTATCAGAGTTAGACGTAGAGAATCTTATCCGTTTTGAATTTGAAAGCAGGGGAATCAGAGCAACGACGCCGGATGGGCTGCCCTTAGGCATTACGGTTGCCTTTGGCGAAAACATCAACGATTTTACAAAAGAGAAACCGAAGGAACACGAGTCAACCCCAGACAGAATTTTAAAAGACGGCGATGTGGTAAGGATCGATTTTGGCGCCACATATAAAAAATTCAATTCAGACAAAACGATAGTTTTTGGCGTTGGTAATGTTTCTCAGGACTTCGTTGATACCTACAATAAGGTAGTTGGAATTAGAAAAGAAATATCCAATCTTTTTAGGCCAGGCGCAAAAACTACACAGATTCGTTCTGCCTTGAATGAAGTTTATAGAAAATATAATGTGCCTACTCCCGGCTACGATATTTTTATTCACGGTATAGGTCGAGATGTCCACGAGACGATTCTTACGGAAAAAAGAGATATTGAACTTAAAGAGGGGATGGTCTTTGCTTTTGAGCCTTCCATCGATGGCTTAAGAATAGAAGATATGATTGCAATCACGAAAGACGGCCACAGGATATTAAGTGGTCAGCAGCATCAATCTCTTGAAATCTTATTTCCGTCTCAAAGCGCAAAGGCATCTTTGATATCCAATAACAATAAGGCACAATATCTGAGGGATTGGTATAAAAAGGTGTTTGACTCAGGAGATACTGGAATATCTTCATTTGGTTCAACGGCTCATATAAGCTGGGTCTCATTAGATCCGAATCTTCGTCTATCTTTAACAAGGGAAATTACCGGGAGATTGGGAAAAGCAAATTCAGTCTTATCTATAGGAATAGGTTCCGGAGTTCTCGAAGAGGATTTAAAACACTCAGGATTAAATGTTACAGGGGTTGATATTGCCCCAAACTTATTAGAAAGAGCAAGAGATAAAGGCATTCATGTTCTCAATGCCTCTGGAGAAAATTTACCTATTGGTGATGAAACCTTTGACGCCGTTATTTTGTCTGAGAGTATCGGACATATGGATTTACCGCGTGTATTAAGCGAGGCAAATCGTGTCTTACGTCCAGGCGGCGCCATTCATATCACAACCTATACGCAGAACAGCGAGTTTTTAAAGAATGCTCTATACGATGCTCATTCAGAAGCTATACTTCTATCAGCTCTAGCCGATGCCGGATTCCAAAATGCAGAAGTAGCTATGGAGCAGGATGAGAGGCAAGGGTTTATTTATATCCGTGCGGGAAAACCCGAACAGCCTATTTTAGGTCAGCAAAGTATGCTACCTCAACCACTTGAGCGGCCGGTACAGGCAGGGGATTATCTCAAAGAACTTGGCAAGATTCGTTTGAATGGGTCAGGCAAGATTACTGTTTCGGAGTTGATAGGAAGGGAAGCCTTGGTATTGCATACTGAAGGTATCGGCGGACGCTCAACATTGCCCATTCCAAGAAATATGGCGCAGAACAAAGGTGTTGAGCTCCAGGGTCAATTGTTTGATATCAATGAAGATTATAAAGTGAGTTATGTTGATGGCATAGAAAATAAGTGGTCTATTGCCTTGGGTAATAAAGAAATGGGAAGCTTCAAGAGCGTTTCTTCGCCTCTGGCCCCGGCCGCGTCGTCGCCGATGGTTAATGAATTGCCGGGGTTTGCAGGAAAGGCTGCTATGGCCGCACTCACTACTTTACCGATGGAAACCATTGATAATTACGGGGTTCGTGGGCCTCCGGATGGAATGCAGGATATTTCTTTACCTAAATTATCATATTCCTCGGCAATTTCTCCCGCCACAACAAAGTCGCTCGAATCTACTGCACTTATCCCTCTGACTGGATCGTTGGACACGCTGAACAGTCCGTTTGATACGAGCATGTCTTCGCCGATAAGCGCTAAAGGCAAGATTGTTGCCTGGACGTTGGCCGCATCTCTTGCTGCCTGGACGTTGGCCGCATCTCTTGCTGCCACTGTTCCATATTATCTATGGAATCAACGCCAGGGGGATCGCTTATTAGATTCGAATACCGCCATATACACCAGCGCGTCGCAGGTCAATCTTGCCGATGATATCCTGCGTCTTTATAAAAACTTGCCTTATGCTGATCGGAAACAAAAAGATGCGATGCGGCAGGAATTGATGCCTCAGATGCTAAGCGCAACGCAACAAATAGAGAAATATAAAGACAACATTCTTGTCTCTGCGCGAAGAAACAATTTGCGGCCGCAAGACCTGGCAGGCGTGATCGGCGCAGAGATCTTCAATCGTCAGACTATCTCGTTGTTCGCAGGAGAAGATATAGAAGGTGTTACTGACAGACTAAAAGCGCTCGTTTTTGCGAAACGTGTTTCTCGTGGATTAACACAGATACAATCGGCTAATATTCCGTCTCTCTTCCCGGACAAGCCTGAAATAAAACGCCTTAGTTACAAGGAAATAGGGCAAAAATTGGAAGAGGATCCTTCTTTTGCTATCGAAGCATCGGCGAGGTATTTAAGACAGCTTGGCCGCCGCCTCAATATTGATACAATAAATCCTTCGCCTGATGCTGCGCGGAAATTAAGGGGCGCATATCCCGTTAGCAATAAAGGTATTGAAATTATAAAGAGACAAGGCCTTCTTAGGCCGCCATTTAATATGGCGGATGAGGCTGACAGAGAGTTAACCTTGCCGGAGAAAATCAGCCACTACGCTTATATCTCTGATACGTTTGCAGGATATGCAGAGAAGGTTGTTTTTAGCGGCGTGTCTCCTCAGAAGATAGATAAGCCAACCTCTTCGCCTATCACGTCAACCGTTTCCAATACGGGTTTGGAAAAGGTCTTTGGCAAAAATGGCTCATCCTCTCCGATAATAAGAATCCCTTCTGTTATTGAGCCCAATGACCTGGTTTTTGCGTTAAAGAAGACCGACTTTGGCGCTGCTCTACCTTCTGCAAGAAAGATGAACCTTGACATAGAGACCGCCGGGATAATCAAAGAGAATTTTGAGGGAAAGACCTTTTCTTCCGTCGATTATTTGAAGGCAGCGTTGATAAATAAAATACCGAAATTAAAGCAAGCGCCTGTTGCGTTGAATAATCTGGCAGGGGTTTTAAGCGCTCTATCTACTTTGTCTATTAAGGTCGGCAGCAGGCTTGATGTTGTTATCCAAGGAATGGCGACAACGGCCACGATTAAGAGCCTGACGCCTTCTGTTGTTGAGCTAGGGCTTGAACCACCCATACCGATGCCCCTTGGCCCAGTTAAAAAATGGACCTTTACACCCTCCGAATTCGTAACATTCCTTGAAAGACAAGGAGTCAATAGGCTTGCAGCTGATCGTGTAGTTGACGAAGTAACGACGCTTCTCAAGCAGCGTCCTTTTAGTATTACCCTAAAAGAGGTGACTGAGAAATTTAACATGACTCCGCCCGGCGTTAACAAAGCTCTCCAGGAAAGATTTGGGAAAAATTGGAGGGATTTGCAAATAGAGGAAAAGAACAGGGTAATCAAAGAATCTGTCATAGGGCAGTTAAAGAGGAACTCTGATATCGGCAACTTCTCAGAATTGTTCCGGCAGTCAGAAGCGGGGATGGGTGAACTTATTGGAAAGCCAGTAACGAGGACAAACTTTATCAATATGGTTCAGAACGCTTTCGGCAGCAAGAATTTTGCCGATGTTAAAAGAAATGCCTCTTCGCCGGTCATTGAATCGACGCCGGCCAGCCAGTGGTTACAGGAAGTATTCAATACCGCAACCTTGCCGGTAACTAAAGAATATGCCCTTGAGATCATGCCCAAGCTTTATCCTGGCAGCTTCCCTAATTTGGAGAAGGAGTTAAAGGCTGTTCCATCGGGCAGTTGGCGGCCGGATATTGAGATTAAAGGAAAGATAAGCGGCAGCGGAGCGCTTGAGATACCCGTTGGCGATCCTTCAAAGGTCAGGATAGATACAATTGGTGGAACGATCGATTCCAATACCAAATCTTTAGTTGATCCTTCCGAAGTCGAGGTTATCAATAAAGGCCTGATTGAATCATACGGCAACGTAAAAGTCATAGATAGCAATATTCGCTTGCTGAATGAAGGAAAGCTGACAATTATCGGCGATACAAATATAGTCAATCGGAATATTGATGTGCATATTCCCAAAGGGCAGGAAGTGATAATTGATAACAGGCAGGCTCCGGCGATATCCAAGCTTGGCATGAGCTCGCCGGTCGAAGTAGAGCCTCTTATCACGAGCACGCCCGGAGCCAATGGCAGAGAAATTTATCTGCACAGGACGAGCGCAGACAATGCCGCAAGTATTTTAAAGAGCGGCTTGAAGGTTCCTGGGATGGATTTGAGTACCACGGCCTCTATAACGTCGTCGGATCCGTCACAGGCTCTAAATCAATATAACATGTCACACAAGGGCAATACGCATGTTGTCGTGGTAGAATTCCCGCGTAGCGAATTATTAAAAACTGGCTATGAAAAAATAAGTTATCAGATAGATTCTTTATTGGAACAAAACAAATTTTACGAAACAGGCATCGTTCCTGTAAAATATATTAAGGGGTATATTGAAAAATCCACAAGCGAATTTACTCCTAATCCAAAGTTTAGTTCTTTGTCGGCGGCTATGCCAGTACTTTCACCGGTTAGCAGGTCCTTGAGCTGCTAGCGGGTTCGCCTTCATCGGCTAAAGATCTTACTAGACTTGTCGCAAAGAATCTTCTTGTGGAGTATCCAGAGGCAATGGGGGATGTCTTTAGGAATGGCGGGAAGATTCCAACTTTTGGAGGTTTTATTTCGCTTGATGATTATGCCAAGAATGTGGCCAAGACAGCAGGAATACAGCTTCCCAATCAATTTAACTGGGAAGGATTTGTGGGCCAGGTTGAGCAAGAAGCTAAGCTTAACCCAACAGAGCTTATAGAAGTGGCTAAGAGCGCATTAGACAGACAGAATGAACTATTTAAAGAAAATGGCATTCGCGCAATTGATAATATGTCTCTCGGAACAGTGAAATATTCAGACTTACCACAAAGCGGATATGCAGGGCTTGGGAGCATTGATAATGCAAGACGTATCGGAGAATCCGCCGGTCATCGCTTGGGTATGTCCAATATCTCTTCCTATATAGAAGTGCCGGCACAGCCGCTTGTCAAAGAAATTGTATCATTCGGTGGCAGGCCTTATTCATCCAACGCGTTTGGTCCCGGGCTTAAGGGGGTTGAGTGGGAAAAAGACGGCGTAAAATATTTTACTTCGCTAACCATCAATGATTATAAGAAGACGATTTCCTCTTCACCTCTCGCGCAGCCTGCGTCGTCGCTGGTGGTTAATAA
>JACRLT010000051.1 GCA_016235185.1 Candidatus Omnitrophota bacterium | reverse complement strand
TCCCGTTGTCTCCCGCATTCCAGCTTCATTTAGTTCGTTACCTCCCTAAATGTGGAATTTAGTATTGGGCTGGTGGCTAACCTTTGCCCAAGTTGGACTTTCACCAACAAGAACCTATACGCTTCCCTCGGCGCACTCATTTTAACCCCTCATTTTTTAAGAGCACGCCAGCCGATATCACGGCGAAAATGCATTCCTTCAAAATGTATCAACGAGACAGCTTTATAAGCGTTATCAATGGCGGCCTTTATATCTTTGCCGAGAGCAGTCACGCCTAGCACCCTGCCTCCATCCGTAACAACTTGAGACTTGGCACTTGCGACTTGTGACATTTTTGTGCCAGCATGGAATACCACAACATCTTTTATTTTCGAGGCTTTATCAAGTCCGTCTATCACTTTGCCTTTTTTATAATCATCAGGATAACCACCGGAGGCAACCACAACACATACAGAAGCCTCGCCCTTCCACTTCAGGTCAGGTTTTTTCGCCTCACCTATTGTCCATAGCATAGCCTCAACCAGATCTGAATCAAGGCGCGCTAAAACAGCCTGTGTTTCCGGGTCGCCAAACCTGACGTTAAATTCAAGGACCTTTGTGCCTTGTTTTGTTACCATGATCCCGGCATATAAGATGCCGTGATACGGCGCGCCTTCTGCCTTCATGCCTCGGATGACCGGATACACCACATCATCCATCACTTGCCGCAAAAGTTCGTCCGTTACCACTGGCGCCGGAGAATACGCACCCATGCCGCCGGTATTAGGCCCTTCATCATTGTCAAATACCCTCTTATGGTCCTGGCTGGAAGCAAGCGGGATAGCCTCATCCCCGTCGGTCAATACCAATATGGACGCCTCTTCTCCTTCCAGGAACTCCTCAATAACGACGGTATTGCCTGCATTTCCAAAAACTTTCCTGACCTGCATATTGGTCAATGTCTCCAGCGCAGTTTCCTCGTCTTTGCAGATCACAACGCCCTTTCCAGCTGCCAGGCCGTCTGCCTTTATGACGACCGGAAATGATTCAATGGCAGAAAGCGCCTCATTTGCCTCGTCGATACCCAGACAGATAGCGGCGTGCCCCGTTGGGACATTCTGATCCAGCATCACCTGTTTTGCAAAAGCCTTGCTCGCTTCTAATCTTGCCGCATTTTGCGCCGGGCCGAATATCTTTAAACCTGCCTTCTGGAATTCATCTACGATACCGGCTACGAGCGGTGCCTCTGGGCCGACGACAGTCAGGCCTATATCATTATTACACGCAAATTCAAGCAGGCCGCTGATGTTGTCCGACGAAATGCTTACGCATTCGGCTAATTGCGCGATACCGGCATTACCAGGAGCGCAATAGATCTTTTTAACATGCATCGATTGCGCGATCTTCCACACCAGCGCATGCTCCCTGCCCCCCGAACCTATCACCAATATTTTCATATTAACGGTGCTTGTAACTGCGCGCAGACTATAATTTTGTACTAGTGTCCCTGCCTACCGGCAGGCAGATTTGCCTTGTTAGTTTGCCGCTTCCGGCATTTCTCTCGCTACACGTCGATTTTTTTACGCCAAAGGTTTTTGTTTCCTTCCGAGGGAATGTTCGCGATACGGATGAGATGTAAGCCGAAGTCAACGGAAAAAAAATTCAGTTTGCGTATAGGGGCTTGGATTGCGACCCTAAACATCCAAACAAAATCTTACGCTGCGAAAGAACGATTTATATTATAGCGACGTTGCCGGTGCCCTTGGCGATCTCGCCGATTATGGTACTTTTGACACCCATCTTCAAAAAGGCGCGCACCACGTCCATCTTTATATGATCGCGGACAACAACTACCATGCCTATACCCATATTAAAAGTCCTGAACATCTCTTTATCATCTATCTTACCCCGTTGCTGCATCTCGCCAAAGACCTCGGGCACGTGCCACGCATTCTTGTAAAGGACCATCGATGCATTCTTCGGCACGGCGCGCGATGCCTTATCATAAAATCCTCCGCCGGTGATATGCGCCAGCGCTCTTACGCCGCAATCTTTTGCATTGAACTTCTGCAAGGCCGCCAGCACGGGCTTGACGTAAATGCGCGTGGGCTTCAGGAAATCATGCGCCCTGCCCTTAAGCTCCTCCGGCGCAAATACCTTGCGCACCAAAGAAAATCCGTTGGAGTGCAGACCGCTGGACTCAAGGCCTATGACCGCATCTCCTAGTTTCACGCGCGCGCTACCTAAGATCTTTTTCTTATCGACAACACCGACACAAAAACCCGCAAGATCATAATCTCCGCACTTGTACATGCCCGGCATCTCCGCGGTCTCACCACCGACAAGCGCGCAGTCGGCCTGTTTACACCCGATGACAATACCTTTGGCCACGTCTTTTAAAACATGCGGATCCAGTTTGCCGGTAGCGATATAATCTAAGAAAAATAAAGGTTCAGCGCCCGAACACAAAACGTCGTTTACGCTCATTGCCACAAGATCAATGCCTACGGTATTGTGGATGTTAGCAAAAATAGCTATCTTTAGCTTTGTCCCTACGCCGTCACAGGAAGATACAAGGACAGGAGACTTACACTTAACGCTGCTTAGATCAAAAAAGGCGCCAAAACCGCCGATGCCGCCCATAACCCCGCGGCGGCTGCTTTGCCCGACCATATCCTTTATTATGTCGACGAAAATATTGGCTTTGTCGATATCGACTCCGGCCTTCTTATAACTTAATCCCATGGTTTAGGCTCCTTTAGCATTTGCTGCTCTTCTCCAATGAATATTTGTCCGCGTTGGAAAAGAGTATCGGATACTCCCCGGTAAAACAAGCTGCGCAATACTTATCTTTGCAGAGCTTGACGGCATCGAGCATACCTTTCTGGCTAAGATAGCCCAGGCTGTCGGCGCCCAGATACTCCTGTATCTGTTTCATAGAATATCTATTCGCAATCAACTCCTCGGCAGAAGGAAAATCAATGCCATAGAAACACGGGTGGCGGTGCGGCGGGCAGGAAATGCGCATATGGACTTCCTTGGCCCCGGCGTCACGAAAGTTTTTCACCCTTATCTTTGACGTCGTTCCGCGCACAATCGAATCATCTACGATGACCACGCGCTTTCCGCGCACCACTTCACGAAGTATATTGAATTTCACCTTAACGCCAAGATCGCGTATACGCTGGGACGGCTGGATGAACGTGCGGCCCACATAGTGGTTGCGGATAATTCCCAATTCAAGCGGGATCCCAGAGGCGTGGGCATAGCCCAGCGCCGCCGACGTGCCGGAATCAGGTATGGGAATGACAAAATCCGCCTCGACCGGATGCTCTTTTGCAAGGTTTGCCCCTAATTTCTGGCGCACCAAATGTACGGTCTCGCCAAAAACAATGGAATCGGGCCTCGAAAAATAGATGTGTTCAAAAATACAATGCGCGCTTTTTTCTGACTTCGGCGCAAAACGGATAGACTCCAGGCCATTTTTGGTAATGCGCACGATCTCCCCCGGTTCGACCTCGCGTACAAATTTAGCATCTATAAGGTCAAAAGCGCAAGTCTCTGAAGCAAGGCAATAACTATCCCCCTTCTTGCCTATGCACAAAGGCCTGAATCCGTCGGGATCGCGCACGCCTATCAATTGGTCTTCCGTCAAAAGCACCAAAGAATATGCGCCCTTTATCTTCTTTAAGGCGCGTTTGAGCCTCATCACCACATCCGTCTCCTTGGAGCGCGCCATAAGATGGACAAATACTTCACTGTCGCAAGTCGTCGCAAAGATGGAACCGGCCCGTTCAAGCTCTTTTCTCAAAGGCTCGCTGTTTATAAGATTCCCGTTATGCGCCACGGCCAGGGAATTACCGAGATAATCGACAAATAGGGGCTGGGCGTTTTTGACAAGGCTCGATCCTGTCGTAGAATAACGCACATGCCCGATGCCGCGGTCCCCCTTCAATAATTTCAGGTTATCTTCGTTAAATACATCCGCGACCAACCCCATATCCTTGTGTAAATACAATTCTTCCCCGTCGCTGGTAACTATGCCGCAAGACTCTTCCCCACGGTGCTGCAGCGAATAAAGCCCGAGATATATCATGTAGCTGGCTTCCGGACACCCGAAGATACCGAAGAGGCCGCAATAGTGCTTTGGGTAATCTTGCAACATAAAACTCCTATTCTTAAAATACCAATAACCAAGATACAATTATCAAACAATTCAATAACCAATAACCAATTGTTTGGTTATTGTTACTTGGAATTTGGTAATTTATTATAATCTATTTAAAATAATTTACAGCGTTCAGAAAAATAGGAAATCCGTCGCCATGCCTCTTTATGCCTTCGCGCGTCCAACGCGGGTGCTGCAGGCTGATGAGATGCCGCTCCGGGTGAGGCATAAGCCCGAAGACCCTCCCCGAGGTATCGCAGATACCTGCGATGCTATCCATCGAACCATTCGGATTGACCGGATAATCTCCGATATTCCCCCTGGCGTCGCAATACTGAAAGACGATCTGTCCGTTTTCCCTTAAGCGCTCAAGCACCGCTTCGCTCTTCGGGATAAACTTGCCCTCACCATGCGCTATTGGCAGGTAAATAACATCGGGTAACCCCTTCGTCCAGACACATTGAACTTGAGACGTGGAACGTGAAACTTGGGACTTAAGGTATACCCACCTATCCTGAAAAACACCGCAATCGTTATCGGCAAGAGTGGCTTCCTGCTGAAAAATTTCATTACCCGGCAAAAGTCCGGCTTTGACCAAGACCTGAAAACCATTACATATGCCTATGATCAGCTTCTCCTGTTTAATGAATTCTTTAAGCTCCGCGGATAACTTGCACTTCAATTCATTGGCTAGGATCTTTCCGGCGGCAATATCATCGCCGTAGGTAAATCCGCCCGAAATAGCCAATATCTGGTAATCGGATAACGCGCGCTCGCCCGACACAAGCTGGTTGATGTGGACAAATTCGGGATCACTGCCGGCGCTTTCGAACGCATATGCCGTCTCCTGGTCGCAATTTATTCCAGCCGTTTTCAATACAAGAACTTTTGGTTTAGCCATTATCCGTGTTTTAGATAAAATTTATTGATCGCATGAAGGACATCCGACGGTTTGTCTACCAGGGAAAACAGGCTAAGGTCGCTCTCGCCGATGCAGCCTCTGCGCAATACCGTAGACATGACCCAGTGCAGGAGCCCCTGCCAATAACGGCTCCCAACCAGGATAACCGGGAATTTAGGGATCCGTTGCGTCTGTATCAAGTTAATGGATTCAAATAATTCATCCAGCGTCCCGTAGCCTCCGGGAAAAATAACGAATGCCTTGGCGTAACGCACGAACATCACCTTGCGCACAAAAAAATAGTGGAACTCCAAAAGCGTCGTCACGTAAGGATTATGTTTTTGCTCTGTCGGGATATAAATATTTAGGCCTATCGAAGGCACGCGGGCGCGCTTTGCGCCTTTGTTCGCCGCCTCCATAATACTTGGTCCGCCCCCCGAGATTATCTGGTAACCCGCACGGCCCAAGAGATAGGCCGTCTGTTCTGCCAGTTTATAATACTCGTCTTTCGGCGACAGCCTGGATGAGCCAAAGATCGAAACCGCGTTATTGAATTCGGAGAGCGTCTTAAAACCCAGTAAAAACTCTTCGGCGATACGCTTGACACGCGCCTGCTCATCCTCCTCAAAAACATCGATCTTTTTTGAGAAAGCATTTAACTTTCCCGTTTTATTTTTCTTGATCTTGCGTCTTGCCTGTGCCCGTAAGGGTATGACTTTTGACATAATGACCTATTTTATATGCTTCTTAACGTCTTCTGCCAAGCCTCTTTTAAATTAGATATATTCTCCTGGCAACACACACTGCCGCTTGCACAGAAGACTTTGAGTTCTCTGGAATCCGTGACGCACCCAATCAGCCCTAACGGCGCGTTCTTCATGGCGCCTTCAAAAGCCTTTTGACGCGAGCGCTCGACCTCTACGATAAAACGTGAATTTGACTCGGAAAAAAGCAGAATATCATCCCTCTTCTGTTTTCCCCTGAAAGGTACTTCTGCCAAAAAAACATTGGCGCCAAGACCGCCGGCAAAGCACATCTCGGCAATGGCCACTCCTAAACCGCCTTCGGAACAATCATGCGCGGATCTTACCAGGCCCTTTGCCGTGGCAACAGATAAAGCCCCCATAACGGCGCGAGCCTTTTTAAAATCAACCTGCGGCACAACACCGCCCTTTAATTTCAAAATATCATAGTAGTGCGATCCGCCTAATTCCTCGAACGTCTCACCGACTATATACAATAGATTTTGCGGAGCTTTCAGGTCCATTGTGACGGCCCTGGATACATCGTCGACAACCGCAAGACATGAGATCAAAAGCGTACCGGGTATGGAAATAGTCCTATTCTTTGAGGTTTTGCCTGCGGCGGAAAACTCATTATACAGGCTATCCTTGCCCGAAATAAAAGGCACGCCAAAACCAATTGACGCATCGTAACAACCGAAGGCTGCCCGTACAAGCCCGCCGAGCCTGTCCGGCTTGTCAGGATTACCCCAGCAAAAATTATCCAAAATAGCCGCCTGTTTTAAAGAACCGCCTACGGCGATTATCTGGCGCAAGGCCTCATCCACGCAAGACGCAACCATCCAATAAGGATCCAGGTCCCCGTATTTAAAATTGATACCGTTTGATATTGCCAACCCGCGCAAAGAATCAAAACGGGGCTTGACAACGCACGCATCCGAAGGCCCGTCATTCGCTACACCGACGAGCGGTTTGATCACGGTAGCGCCCTGGACTTCGTGGTCGTATTGGCGGATCACCCATTCCTTAGAAGCGATGTCCGGATGGCTCAAGAGCTTTAAAAGTATTTCCGTATGATCTTTTTTTGTTTTGATCTTGGGTTTAGCACCGGCCTTTGGTCTTGCCCATAACGCCTTCTTGGCTATCTTGGGCCCTCCATCGTGCAAGAAATCCATATCCAAGGAACAAACCTGATGGCCGTGATAAAAAAGTTCCAGTTTCTTCGTATGCGTGAACTCTCCGATAACTATCGCCTCAACGTCCTCCTTGGCAAAAGCCTCAAGCAGGTCTTTGACCTTAGCTTTGCTGACAGCCAGGACCATGCGCTCCTGCGCCTCTGATATCCATATCTCCGTGTATGTCAGGCCGTGATACTTCAAAGGCACGCGATCCAAAGACACGCGCGCGCCCAGATCCTGGCCCATTTCCCCGACGGCGCTGGACAGCCCGCCGGCCCCGCAGTCTGTTATCGCATCATAAAGCCCCTTGTCGCGGCATTTAAGCAATACATCAAGCATCTTCTTTTCAGTAATCGCGTTGCCTATCTGCACCGCGCCAGAAGAAATGCTCTCGGATTCATGCGTCAATTCACCGGAAGAAAAAGTAGCGCCGTGAATGCCGTCGCGGCCGGTCCTTCCTCCGGCCACAACCACCATATCGCCTTCCTGGACCTTCTTAAAAGATTTATCCTTCGGCAGGATCCCTACTGTCCCGCAATAGACCAAAGGATTGCCGATGAAACGCTCGTCGAACAGGACCGCGCCGTTCGCCGTAGGGATACCCATACGGTTGCCGTAATCCCTAACACCGCTTACCACGCCTTTGGCCACCCTGCGCGGATGAAGCGCGCCCTTAGGCAAAGATGAATTCGGAGTGTCGATCGGGCCAAAACAAAAAACATCCGTATTCAAAATAGGTTTAGCTCCCAGGCCTGTTCCCATCGGATCGCGGATAACACCGCCTATGCCCGTATTGGCGCCTCCGTATGGCTCCAGAGCAGAAGGATGGTTATGCGTTTCCACCTTAAAACAGACATTGAACTTCTCGTCGAATTTAATGATACCTGAATTGTCCTTAAAGACCGAGACACAATAAGGTTTTTTGAGCTCGGCAGTGGCTTTCATGATCGTGTTTTTAAGGAGATTGCGTATGACCTTATTGCCTATTTTTTTTACAAAACGCTCGCCGGCGCCTTTGGCCCCGGCCTTCTCTTTATAATCAATGATGCCGCGGAATGTCTTGTGGCCGCAATGCTCCGACCAGGTCTGGGCTATGGTCTCGAGTTCGCAGTCGGTCGGATCGCGCTTTAATTTCTTAAAATACGCCTGGATCGTCTTCATTTCATCAAGGTTTAAATATAGCTGGCCCTGGCGGCTCAAGCGCTGGAGTTCCAAGTCACTTGCAGCCGTTAGATCAACTATATTAAGATAAAATTTATAATCCGGAAGGTTCGAAAAGTCATAAAGACTGTGCTCTTCTTCGGGTAATACGATCTGGATGAGTTTATTATAGAGGAGTTTTTCAGCTACTTTTAAAAGGTCTTGACGGGAAAGCGCGCTTTTAAAAAGATATTTTTTGGCAGTCCGGATAGCAGAAACACCGGTAATGCCTAGGTCCCGGATACCCTTTAATGTCGACTCTTCCACAGGGTCCATTACCCCGGGTTTATAAAGGATCTGTACGGCAGCATACCCTTGCGGGACAAGGGGCGGTTCTTCTTCGCCATAGACCCGGAATTCCTGGATGACGCTGTCTATCAATATCTCTTCGGCGATCTTTTCGGCGGCCTCGCGCGACAAAGAACCTATAAGGAAATAGACCGACTTTATGCGGATGTCGTGGACAACACCCAAGCCGAATTCTCTTATCTCGTCCTTAAGGCTCTCGGAGTGAGAATTAAAGACGCCTTCTTTATCCTTGACTTCAATACGCCAATACATGGGTAGATCCTAAGGGAAGGGTTGGAAAAAAACACGGCAAACAGACTTTTACTATATCAGAAACAATACTTAAAATCAATGCTGTTCCTAATTTCTATTCCAGTCCCAACTGCTTAAAGATCGTAGGAATGTGGCGCAGATAGTGCTTGATGTCGAAACAGGCTTCTATTTCACCCTTAGACAGGTAGCGCTTACATTTAGGGTCGTTTAATAACACCTGCTTGAAATCCCGGGCAAGCGTCAGGGATTCGAAAGCATTCTTCTGTACAATGTCATACGCTACGGGCCTCGCAAGCCCCTTTTTCATCAATTCCAACAGCACGCGCTGGGAAAAGATAAGGCCGCGGGTCTCGCCTAAATTAACCAGCATGTTCTTCGGATATACATTTAAACCTTCCATCACGTCGGTGAATTGGCTAAGCATATAATCCAAAATAAGCGTGCTGTCCGGCAAGGTCACCCTTTCAACAGATGAATGGCTGATATCGCGTTCGTGCCAGAGTGCCACATTCTCAAGTCCGGTCATGGCGTTGGCGCGGAGCAGGCGCGCTAAACCACAGATCCTCTCACAGACAACAGGATTTCTCTTATGTGGCATCGCAGAAGACCCTTTTTGGCCTTTGGCAAACGGCTCTTCCACCTCAAGCACCTCTGTCTTCTGGAGATGCCTGATCTCGGTTGCAAACTTTTCTAACGAAGCGCCAACTATAGCGATCCTCGCCAAACAAACCGCATGCCTGTCGCGCGGTATTACCTGGGTAGAGCCATAGGACACACCCAATCCAAGCTTGGTGCAGACATATTCTTCGATCTGGGGTTCTATATTCGTATAAGTGCCGATCGTCCCGGAAAGTTTTCCTACCGCAATTCCGCCTTTAGCGTCTTTCAAACGCGCAAGATTGCGCTGCATCTCATCATACATAAGCGCGACCTTTAAGCCGAATGTCATGGGCTCTGCGTGAACGCCATGGGTACGGCCTATGCACGGAGTGTTCTTGTATTTTTTCGCCTGCTTGGCCAAAACAGACAACAGACGCTCAATATCTTCGATAAGGATCTCAAAAACCTCTTTCATCTGGAGGCCGAGGGTCGTATCCAAAACATCGTTTGACGTCAGGCCGATATGGATGTACTTCGCATCTTGGCCGACGCTTTCCGAAAGGTTATTAACAAAAGCCACCACATCATGCTTTGTCTTTTCTTCGATCTCTTTGATCTCTGCGATATCGATCTTTGCCTTGGCCTTTATGTTTAAATAAGATTTTTTCGGTATTCTGCCGAACTTTTGCCAGGCTTCACAGACCAAGAGCTCGATCTTAAGCATCTTTTCGAACTTGCTCTCTTCGCTCCAGATCTTGTTCATTTTAGGCAAACAATAACGATCGATCATACATCACCTCATATATTCTTAAAATAATGGAAAAAGCCCAAACCGGAGTTTTACTATATCAAAAAACTACCTTGTAGTCAATAAAAAGGAGCGGCCTTTTGATAAAAACCGCCCCTCTAAAGTAAGTATCTATATATCTACCAATAAGTTAAGAACCTAAAAATATATATTGTTTATCTACTTTATTATCTTATATTTAACATCAATGATACCGTCATCCTCATTCTCTGCTGCCTTATTCGCGCCTACCTTTTTACCCGAAGCCCCAAGCATAAAGAGGCTTAAAAGCGAAGAAAAAAACCCGAAAAACAGTATAAACAATATACGGCCCAGGACAGGAAGGCCAAAAAATAGGAACAAGAGGCCCAAAACAATGCTTTCTGAAAAGACAAACTTTAAGGCAAGATAAAGAACATAAAGGATGCCAAACAAAAATGCCAGCAATAGGCAAAAAAAGACCGGCCCTATCAGTCTCATGCGAACCTTCATTTATTACTTAGTTTAGAAAAGATAGATGCTCGACAAAAGCAGGAGAAGTGAAGTGATCAACAAGATGCCGCCGAAAATTTTTGGATGCTTAAGAAGCGCCTCGCTCAAATTTCTGCGCTGGTTCAACATCTTTTCCAGGATTTCCGTAGAGAAATTCTTATCCAGCTTTTTTTCAATATCGGAAATGGATTTAGGGACGAGGATCACGCCTATGGCGATAGCAGCTCCTATAACTCCGATCAAGAGAATAAAGACTCTGAAATAATAGACTTCTTGCATAGATCCCCCTTGATTTTGATCACTCTAGGTATTTATACTTTACAAAATCAACTCCGAAGCTTACTTCAAAATTATCGCAAGAGAATTTTGAAGTGTCTTAGCAAGGAGTAGGTTCCATTCCTTTAATTATTTTAACGTTCTAATGCCTGTATGTCAATTGCTTGAAGCGCTATTGCTTGAAGCGCTATAGCCAGCCGCAAAAAACAAAAGCCGAAATAGTCTTGGCATCAATAAGCCTGCCGCTCTTAAAGAACGATCTTACACGCGCCCGGGAAACTATCATCGGCTCAATGATCTCATCGGCATCACAACAGGCGCTTTCTTTCGTCAGGCCTTGCGCCTTATAAATATGGATCTTCTCGGTTGAATAACCGGGCACGGGGTAGATCGCACCGAGCAAAGTCCATATATCAGCCCGAAAACCGGTCTCTTCTATTATTTCGCGTTTTGCGCATTCAAGCGGAGTTTCGCCTGTGTTCAAAGTGCCTACCGGCAACTCATACAAATATCTTTTAACAACAGGCCTGAATTGCCTCAATAGAACGATCTTATCTTTTGCCAGGAAAGGAATGATGAGTACGGCGCCCGGATGTTTTATAACATCTATGTCGGCGCGGATGCCGCCGGGCAAGCGCCTTCTTTCTTTATAAACGCGGATAACGCGGCCTTTATATATAAACATGTTACTTCAACAAAACTATGCCCAGAATAATGCAGCCCAAACCGCAGGATTTGGCTATTGTCAGATTCTCGCCCAATATCAAGATGCCCATGACAAAAGAGATCAGCGGGTATGCGCCGGCTATGGGCACTATTTTTGAAACATCGCCATTTTTCAAAGCATTATAGAAAAGCAGCTGGCCCAGAAAATTAGCCGTAAACCCGCCTCCAACGATCAGCGCAATATACTTTACCGGAGTTTTGGAAAGTTCGCCCAATATCCCGGGTTTAAAAGACAACAGGATCACAGCTCCCGTGGAAACAGCTAGACACCTGACAAAGATCCCTGCCGCTGGAGTCAACCTGGACAATCCAATTTTTTCAAAAACCGGCACCAACCCCCAGACAAGTGCGGTCAATAATGCAAAATAGTATGACTTCATTGATTTTGCCTTTCTAGGTATCTTTTCTCTACAAAATCAACTCTGAAGCCTGCTTGAAAAATATCGCAAGAGATTTTTCAAGCGCACAGGCAAGGAGTCAACTTGCATATATTTAGGTATTTTCTTTGTTATTTCAACTACGGATCATTATCAAAAGCATCTTGAATCGCTTATCCGCCCTGACTTGGTGCGGCACATTCGCCGGCATAATTACCAACTGGCCTACCGCCGCGCAAACATCTTTACCGCCGATGACCAGATGCGCCTCACCATCCAGGATCTCAACTACCGCGTCATATGGCGCAGTGTGCTCGCTTAATCCCTGGCCGCGGTCAAAAGAGAACAATGTCAGAGTACCGGCCTTCTTATCTATAAGGGTTTTGCTGACAACAGAACCAGCCGCATATTCAACGGCATCTTTCAGATCAATTGGCTCGCCTTTTATGTTCGCCTCTTGTGTCATTTTACCTGCCGCTTTTTACCCTATCCTTGAACTCTTTCCATGGAAAACTGTCTCCCGGGCACGCGGTATTTTTCCCGGGTACGTCTTTATGGCGGATCACACGGCTTAAAGAAATATGATAAAACTTCCTTAAGGTATTGACAAGGAGCACTAAAGAATCCATCTGTTTGCGGCTGGGCTCCTCATTGGTAAAATCCCCCACAAGACAAATGCCGATGCCACATTCGTTCATGCCGCCGGTATTACAGTGCGCGCCATCACTCTGTTTGATCCAGCGCGGGGACGCTTCGATCTGCCCGTCTATACGCGTGCTCGTACCGTTATCGATGACAAAGTGATACCCTAAACCCCTGTCAAATCCTCGACGGCGATGTATAAGGTCCAAAGACTGCGCGTCTCCGGAATCCGTGACGCTGTGATGGATAACAATGTATCTCCACTTACTGGATCTAAAAACAGGTATGACAGGCCTCAAAGACGCGGCTTGCGGGATCACCAACTTCTGGCCTATCCTCAATTCCTTCGGATCCGCGATATTGTTAGCCTTCAATATCGTATCGATAGGCACGTCATACATACGGCTGATGCGATAGACAGTCTCCGCTGGGCCGATAATATGGGAGATATCCTGGCGGGCCGCGGTTCCGTAAGGCTTATAGATGATGTCTGTTGCCGGCCCTTGAGAGACAGGCAATGGCGCCGTGGCACAAGAAGAAATAGCCGTAACAACCACGGCTAATATCAATAGCTTAAAAAAATCAAATCTTATTTTCACTCCGAAGATCATATCTTGTCTAAAAACATCAAAATCCCCAGAAGGACGAATAAAACGGCCCCCACGTCTTTGAGGACATCCGGCTTGATGAATTTTGATGCCATGGCTCCCAACAAAACCGATACCGCCGTCACGATGATATAAGCCGCCACAGAACCCATCCAGACCTGCGCTGGCTTGCCTGACTTCGACGCCATAGTAATACCTACCAACTGCGTCTTATCCGCAAGTTCAGCCACAAATACCGCCGCAAACGTCGCGCTAAATATCTTCCAATCCATTGTCAGCGTCCTTTCCTATTTTTTCCCCAAAACTTTTTCCTTCAACGGATATTTACCACAGGTAAAATTTTCTCCCTCGGGACAATACCCGAGCCCCACGCACTTGGCTCCGACCTCGCTAAACACTTCAGGCAGATTTTCTATACAAAGGCTCAACATCCTGGCTGCCAGCCGCTTTATCTCCCACTGTGCCCGCGCGCAGCAGCGCTGGTGGAAAAAATGTATCAACTCCCTCGTATTCATTGTCACTACGATCTTCGTCTCGGCAGCCTGCGGCAGCACAAATCGCACGTCTTCATTAGCCCGCTCACCCACACGGCCCTTGGCCTTGAATTTCTCAAGCAATTTATTATAGCTGGCCTGTATGGAACCCATGATACTCAAAAACTCGCTCTCCAGATCTTTGTCCTCCGCAATGGAAGGCGGCACGATATAATCAAAATTCGTCTCCTTGACATAACGCTGGCTCTGCTGGCTAAATGACGCGATACGATGGCGCACTAACTGGTGGGTCAGGGCCCTGGAGACCCCCTCAATGGCAAACGTGAACTTTACGTGTTCTAAAGGACTCTCGTGGCCCGAGGCCACAACTTTACGGATAAACTCCGCCTGTTTTTTGGGATTTTCATCCTTTTCATCAAACATCTCGGCGGCAAACTTCGCCGAATAACACTGCCGGCACGCCGCATAGATGAGAGCGATAGGGTCCTGCGTCATCTCCAGCAAACGCACATTAAGGCTCATTTCTGGCATCACTGCTCCATTTTTAAAAGTTTTTACCAGCCTACATATTTTGGATTTTCATATCATACCAAACAATCGATGTCTTGGGGAGAAATTTTTTAACTGCTAAGGGGTCGTCAACGAGATCACCCTAGCCCCATGTATAAGCAATGCAATGTCCCTGTGGAGCAAACAATAAGGAATTTTTTGGCAGACGTTGGCAAGGTGATTACGGCGAGGCCGTTGCGGACCTGACCGAAGAGTAATACAGGTTTTACTTACCTATCGAGGGAATGTCCGTGTTACGGACGAGACGTAAACCGAAGCCAACGGTCCCCTGCAATCCAGAGGATTGCGGGGATTTTATCCCGGGAATTCTTTGAATTCCACGGGACAAAAAATTCCAGTTTGCGAACAGGGACATTGCGTTGCGCTGGTGTATGACGCTAGAAAAGAGGTGATCTCGGCGGCGACCCAGCGTTTGCAAACAAGGCTTGCGTTGTCTAGGACATTTCTAATTTGGCTTGACATCTGGGAATTTTTTTGTTTACAAGCGGGGTTTGTTTGCTATAATAAAAATCGATATTCCGGTCATTCAACTTCTGGCAACATGGAATTAACCATGAGGAAGTTCGTCTAAGAAAATCGTCAGCCTGGGTTTTCAAAAACCAGGCATTTTTATTGCCGCAGAAAGCGGCACACCGGCCGATCCTATTTAGGCCGGGTGTAGATAACATGGAAACCGTAACAACCCTCAAAAATACCCCCCTCTTATCTGAACACGTTTCCCTTGCAGCCAAAATGGCGCCTTTTGCAGGATGGATTATGCCTATCCAATATGAAGGCATAATCGCCGAGACACTTTATACGCGCCGCGCCGTTACCTGTTTTGACATCTGCCACATGGGCGAATTCATTATCCGAGGGGACCACAAAAGATCGAATCTCGATAAGATCGTCTCCGGCCGTATCGATAATCTCGGAGTCGGATGCTGCCGCTATAGTTCCATATTGAACGAGTACGGGGGCGTGATCGATGACCTCATCGTATACCGCAAGGCCATAGACGAATGGATGATCGTAGTCAATGCCGCAACTATCGAAAAAGACAAAAAGCACTTCTTAAAACATCTTTCAGGCGATGCCGATCTTAAAGACATCTCTGACACCATTGGGAAAATAGACCTTCAGGGCCCATTATCCAGGGAAATATTAAAAACGGTAGCTCCCGGGGCCGTTGGGCTGAACTATTACACCTTTATTGAGACGGATATCCTGGGCGAAAAGAATATCGTCAGCCGCACCGGATATACCGGAGAACTGGGCTTTGAGCTCTACGCCTCTGTTGACAAGATCAAGGCTGTCTGG
The DNA here is from genome assembly GCA_016235185.1 of Candidatus Omnitrophota bacterium. Classification (GTDB taxonomy): domain Bacteria; phylum Omnitrophota; class Gorgyraeia; order Velamenicoccales; family Velamenicoccaceae; genus UBA9636. Next base: position 12,637 of record JACRLT010000051.1, on the reverse strand, counting down.
AAAAAACTCCTTTCGGACAAAAGAGTAAAACCTGCTGGCTTAGGCGCAAGGGATGTGCTGCGCCTGGAAATGGGTTACAGCCTTTACGGCCAGGATATTGACGAAGAGACTTCACCCTTGGAAGCCGGGCTTGAAAAATTCCTGGACTTCAGTAAAGACTTCATAGGAAAAAAAGCGCTAGTCGAGCAAAAAAAAACGGGTTTAAAACGTAACAGGGTATTTTTTAAGACATTATCGCGCCGTTCTCCGAGACATAATTATAAAATTATTACCAACGGCAAAGAAAGCGGCATTGTCACCAGCGGCAGCTTCTCCCCTCATATTGAATGCGGGATAGGCATGGGTTTTACACCATCGCCGCTTCCTATAGGACAAAATATCGTTGTGGGCGACGGGACGCTAAAAATAGAAGCCGTTACCTGCGACAAACCTTTTGTAAAAAATACGTCTATAAAAAAATAACGGAGGCCTTATGAATATCCCGAACGGTCTTTTCTATACCAAAGAACACGAATGGGTCAAGATCGACGGGGATATAGGTACCGTCGGCATCACAGACTATGCGCAACATGCGCTCGGCGATGTCACTTTTGTCGAATTGCCTAAAACAGGGATCGTTGTCAAGCAGTTCCAGGGCTTGGCTACGATAGAATCAGTGAAGGCTGCCAGCGACATTTTTTCGCCTGTCTCCGGCAAGATACTTGAAGTAAACTCAAAGGTTGAAAATACACCAGCCCTTATCAACCAAACATGCTACCAGGACGGCTGGATCGCCAAGATCAAGATCAAGGACCGGTCTGAAACAAACAACCTAATGGATGCCGCTGCCTATAAAAAGTTTGCCGAGGGCCTTGGTGAATGACTCCTTGTCTAAACACTTCAAAATTCTCTTTGATAATTTTGAAGTAGACTGCGGAGTTATTTTTGTACGGAAAGACTAAATTAAGCAAAAATAATGAGCGACTATATAGCAAATACTGAAAAAGATACCAAGGATATGCTTGATGCAATAGGCATCAAACATATCGACGATCTTTTTGCGGACATAAAGCCGCACCAAAGACCAAGGTCCTTTGACATCCCAGAAGGAAAGTCCGAATTTGAAGTTGCCCGCCACTTAAAAAATCTGGCTTCAAAAAATGCCGCCGGTCTTATTTGTTTTGTAGGCGCGGGCTTCTACGACCACTTCATCCCTTCGGTTGTCGACCACCTTAGCTCAAGAAGCGAATTCTATACCGCCTATACGCCTTACCAGCCGGAGTGCTCACAAGGCACGCTGCAGGCGATCTACGAATACCAGAGCGCGATCTGCCGCCTGACCGGCATGGAGATAGCCAATGCCTCATTATACGACGGTGGAACTGCGCTTTACGAAGCTATAATGATGGCACGGCGCGCTACAGGCCGCAACCGCGTCTTGATAGACAACGCGGTCAGCCCGATCTACCGCACCATCGTCTACAGTTACACAAAAAATCTGGATATTGAATTCGTAGAGATCCCCGTTGCGCACGGCCAGACAGACCGCAACTCGATAAAAAAACTCCTTGATGATAAAGCCGCCTGCATTATTCTGCAAAACCCGAATTTTTTCGGAGCTATTGACGATCATTCGGATATTGTAAACGAGGCTCACCGCGTGGGCGCTCTCGTAGTAGAATCCGTCTACCCCATAGCTTTGGGCGCATTAAGAACTCCTGGCGAGATGGACGCAGATATCGCCACGGGTGAAGGCCAGAGTTTAGGCCTGCCCCTTTCATTCGGAGGCCCTTATCTTGGCTTTATGGCTACCAAAAAAGACCTGGCAAGGAAAATGCCGGGCCGCATCGTTGGAGAGACCGTGGATTCCCAGGGCCGTAGAGGATTCGTACTAACGCTCCAAGCCAGAGAACAGCATATACGCCGCGAAAAGGCCACATCCAATATATGTTCTAACGAAGCCCTTTGCGCATTGCGCGCCCTGATCTATCTGACTGCTTTAGGCAAAGACGGATTAAAAGAAGTAGCGCAGCTCAATTACGAGAAGGCGGAATTCGCCAAAGGCCTGCTTTCAAAGATAAAAGGCGTCTCTGTCAAACAGAGCTCTCCGACCTTTAATGAATTCACGGTAGTATTACCCAAAGACCCGGGCGAGGTTGTTGCAGCTATGATAGAAAAAGGATTCGCCGCCGGTTTTCCGATAGGCCGCTATTACAAAGACATGGCTAACTACATGATAGTCGCGGTTACAGAAAAACGCACCAAGGAAGAGATCGTACGTTACGCAGAGAGCCTGGAGTCAACCTTATGGAGCTGATATTCGAAAAAAGCAGGCCCGGGCGCAGGTGCACGAAATTCCCCAAAAGCGACGTGCCTCGGTCAAAAGAACTGCCGCTTAAATATACGCGCAGCAAACCTTGCGAGCTCCCGGAGGTATCAGAGCTCGAAGTTGTCCGTCATTTCACAAATCTTTCACGCAGGAACTTCTCGGTAGATACTAATTTCTATCCGCTTGGCTCATGCACCATGAAGTATAACCCGAAATTTTCAGAAGACCTAGCTAAGCTTGAAGGCTTCACATCGCTCCATCCTCTCCTGCCGCAGCTAAAGCTGGGCGGTATTCTGACACAAGGCGCCTTGGAAGTACTATTTAATATGGAAAAACTCCTCTGTGAGATAACCGGCATGGATGCATTCACAATGCAGCCTGCCGCAGGCGCACACGGAGAACTCACAGGCGTCATGCTCATTGCCGCCTATCACCGCGCCAAAAACAACAAGAAAAAATATGTCCTTGTCCCGGATTCAGCGCACGGCACAAATCCTGCAAGTGCGGCCATCGCAGGCTATGAGGTCATAAGCATCCCTTCGAACGAATCAGGCCTCATGGACATAGCCCATATGAAAGAAAAATTGACCGAAGACGTGGCGGCGATCATGATGACATGCCCCAACACCCTCGGGCTTTTTGAAACCGAGATCGAAGAAATAGCAAAATTGGCCCATTCCAAAGATGCCCTGCTATATTATGACGGCGCCAACTTAAACGCTGTGTTAGGAAAGTGCCGGCCGGGAGACCTGGGCTTTGATGTCATACACTTAAACCTCCATAAGACCTTTGCCACGCCTCACGGCGGCGGAGGCCCGGGATCAGGGCCTGTAGGCGTAAAGAAAGAACTGGCGCAGTTTTTGCCGATCTCCCGAGTTGTAAAAAGGGATGACAACACATTCCACCTTGATTACAAACCGCTCAACTCAATAGGTTACATCGCGCCATTCTACGGAAATTTCCTGGTCATCCTGAAAGCCTACGCATATATACTGCTTTTAGGAAAAGAAGGGCTGATAAGGACGAGCGAGCATGCGGTATTGAACGCAAATTATATACTTGCCAGGTTAAAAAATTATTATGACACTCCGGTGGACAAAAAATGCATGCATGAATGCGTCTTTTCGGCATCGAGACAGGTCAAAAATAACGGCGTCCACGCCTTAGACATCGCTAAATTCCTGATAGACCGCGGCATCCATCCTCCGACCATCTATTTCCCTCTCATCGTCAAAGAAGCTCTTATGATAGAGCCGACAGAGTCCGAATCCAAAGAAACGCTCGATTACTTTATAGACTGTATGATCGAGGCTGACCGCCTGTCAAAAGAAAACCCCGAAGCGCTTAAAACAGCTCCGAAAACAATGCCTATCGCGCGCCTGGATGAGACCAAGGCCGCGCGCGATGCCAACTGCGCGCTACTTTAATATACATATATTATGAGCAGTGCAGGAAGGCGCAGTGCGAAATAGATAATAATATGCTATCAGCGAGACTGATACAATCCGCCCGCCACAAAAACTTCGGCGGGCGTCCGCCAACGCTTTAGTGGCGGACGGTTAAGATTAGAACATGCTATCTTGTAGATTAATTTTATCGGGGTTCAACGATGCGGCGACGAATATGGCGACTGACGATGCCATATTTTTAAGCTATAAGGAGAACATCTCTTTACCCACCTTGCGGCTTTACGGCTGGAAACCTGCGGCCATATCAATAGGATACTCCCAGAACTCGCAAGACTTGTTCGATCTTGACGCCTGCCGCAGGGAAGGCATTGATGTAGTACAGCGGCCAACCGGAGGCGGGATTATTTTCCATGACAGGGAATTGACTTATAGCATCGTGTTGTCCCAAGCCGATCTGGGCCTCAACCTCGGAGTAAAACAATCCTTTGAAACCATCACTTCATTCCTGCTTAAGGCCTACCAGGACCTTGGCGCCACGGCCGTTTTTGCAAAAGACGCTTTCAAAGCCTCCCTCTCTGTCCACTCTATCGCCGCGTTCTGTTTTTCAAGGAACGAAGAATATGATATCCTTGTCAACGGCAAAAAACTTGGCGGCAATGCCCAGAAAAGAAGGCGCCGCATCATCCTCCAGCACGGCTCTATCCCGCTTGCCTTTGACAAAGAAAAAGCCGGCTCTTTCCTTCGCGAGCCTGGCATACTAAAAAGCCTGGATACCACTTGCATTCACGAGATCGCTAAAGAAAAAACCGACTTTGACAGATTATCCCAGGCCCTCATCAACGCCTTCTCTTCCCAATTTAAGGTGATCTTGAAAACCGAAGAATTGACGACGGATGAAAAACTCCTGGCAGAAGAATTAAAAACAAAAAAATATTCAAATATAAAACAGGATGCCCATGCAACTTGCTCGCCGGCCGGCATGGCTTAAAAAAAGAATAGATTTTGACAAGAGCCGCTCGACCAGCGCCCTGTTAAATAAGATCGGCATACATACTGTATGTAAAGAAGCCAAGTGCCCGAATATATCGGAGTGTTTTAAAAATCATCACGCCACCTTCCTGATCCTTGGGCAATACTGCACTCGCCGCTGTACTTTCTGCAACGTAGAAAAACAGATCCCGCAGCCCGTGGATACAAAAGAACCCCATAAGGTCGCCGAAGCCGTACAAAAGATGGGCTTAAAACATGCTGTCATCACCAGTGTAACGCGTGATGACCTGCCTGACGGCGGAGCTTCTTTGTTTGCCCAAACCGTTGGGATGGTCAGGCAGCTACAGCCGGCCGTATCGATCGAATTACTCATACCGGACTTCAAAGGCGATCTCAAGGCGCTGGCAAGCGTTGCCGAAAGCGCGCCTGATATCATAGGCCATAACATTGAAACTGTCCCGCGGCTATATAACTTGAGGCCGGGCGCAAATTATGCCAGGTCCCTGCACATGCTCAAGTATATTAAAAAATTAAACCGGGATATTTATACAAAATCTGCGCTGATGCTGGGGCTGGGGGAAAAAGAAAAAGAGGTCTTAGAAGCTTTAGAAGACCTGATAAACGTGGGCTGTGATTTTCTTGCGCTGGGCCAATATCTTCGCCCCAGCTTAAAACACGCCGAAGTCGTTGAATACATACCGCCCGAAGAGTTCGACCGTTATAAAGCCTTAGGCGGCCAATTAGGCTTTAAACATATTGAAGCAGGACCCTACGTGCGAAGTTCGTATATGGCGGCGCAATACCTGCGGCAAAACGAACAAGCCTAAAAATTTCCGGCTTGATCGATCTTTCTTAAGATGCGGTCATAGTCCGTCTCGCCGCTCTTCATAGCATCTATGAATTGCGTAGCTATATTGATGCGGGATGCCTCGTTACTGTCGTTTTTAGCGGCCCTGATGTAATCTTCAAAAAATTTACGGGATTCCTTTATATTCCTTTTCTTGCAGTAATAGCGGCCAAGCCAATAATACGGCGGAGCAAAACGCGGGTTCGCCTGTATGGCTTTCTTAAAATAATCCTCGGGGTTCCTCAAATTCAACAGGCCCATGTAATACCACGCCCAATAAGCCTTTGGATCTAACGTCACAGCCTTGTTGAAATACATGAATGAGCGGTCAAAGTTCTCCTGTTGTAAGTACGTTAGCCCCAATTCCTGATATACCTGGACATCACTCTTGCCTGATTCGGCCTTTATCTTCTTAATAAGGAACTGGTCGATCCTGTCTAAGTCTGCGCTTGCAGCCCCAGTTCCCTGTCCAAACAAAGTCTGTACGCCGAGGAATAAAACAATAAGAGCTAATGTTATTCTATTCATTTTCTTTTTGAACAGGTATCTGTCCCAGGTCAACGGACTCCGGCTGCGTTACAGAAACCGTTTCCGGGGCAGCCTCGGGTGTCGTAACTTCTGCCGCAGGCTCAACCACAACCGAAGGCTCGGCAGGCACAACGGCCTGCTTGGCCTCTACCGTACTCTTGGCTACGCTCTTTATTTCGTCCACAGCCTTCATCAGATCAGTTACTTTAGCTGCTATGTCTTTTCTTTCGGAATCCCCTGCATTAACTTTATCTTCCAAACTTTTTATGCTGTCAGTATACCCTTTGGATTGGGCTTCCAGGTCTTTAAACTGGGAGTCCACTTTTTTCAATGAAACTCCGAGATCGTCGATATCGCCTTTTAATGCATCGATCTTTTGGACGCTAACTGTGCCCTGCTTTATAAACAACATGTAAGTCCCGCCCAGCGAAACCAGCATAAAAACAACTACCAGTACCAAAATTATATTCTGCGCCTTCATTCCCCCACCCCCTTAATTGTGCCTATAACTAGGTATTTATTCCTCACAAAATTAACCCCGATGTCTAATCTAAAAATATCGCAAGAGATTTTTAGATTGTTCAGACAAGGGGATAGCGTTCCTTATACCTGTATCTTACCCTACTCTTTCTGAAGCGTCAATTCCAAAATTTTAGCGTTTTAAGTAAAATTACCTACATAGATCCTGATGCCTAATCGCTTCGCAGGCACAGGATAAATTCGCACAGTGACTTATGAGCGCTTCGCTCCATAAGTCACGTGCTCATTTAAAGGAACCCGAGATAACATTCCCCGGATGCAGAATAAATTGGATAAAACCCTTGTCCTGCTGCGGCTCTGCCTTGTATATCTTCCATCCAAGCCCAACATACAGGAAAACAAGCAGGCACAAAAAAGCGATAAAGGCCTTAAACAAATTAGAAACAAACATGATGACAAGACGGATAAAAACTATTAAAAGCACCACCCCGGCCGCATAGAGCAATATTGTCTTGATCATGGGCATACAAAACGGCACGCCGCGCTGTTAATATCGAGCGCCAATTCATTCTGTGGGTCAATGGCCAGCGCGCGATCCAGATATTGGCGATATTTCTTTTCGTCGCCTACGGCCTTATACACCTGCGCCAGGCGCACATAGGCATCGACAAATAAAGGATCAGCAGCTACCGCCTTCTTCAGATATTCTTCGGCCTTCTTTAGGTCCTTGCCTGCCACAACAGGCGCCAATAAATGATAGCTTCCAACTCCAAAAAGCACGAACGGATCATTCGGCCGCAGTTTTTGGGCCTTCTTCAGAGCAGGGGCTGACGCCAGGCCATCTATTGTTTTTGACAACGGCCCGCCGTAATAGGCAAGCATGCCCTTGGTCAGGCCGTAAATAACATATGCCCGCACAAGACTATCCTCATCAACCTTCCCTCGCGCAAGTTTTAATGCCCTGGCTGCAAGGCGGGCCGTTCCATAAAAATCTTCCTGTGTATAACGTATTTGCGCCAGGGTTACTATCGCCGGAGCAAAATCAGGGTGTTTTTTTAATACGACAGACACTATCTCTTCACTTTCTTTTAGCCTGTGCTGACGCCTTAAAGCCTCGGCCTGGCGCCACGAAGACTCATATGCATCAGGGCCAACACCGTTGGCTTGACATAGCGGCATAAGGGCCAAAAAAGAAAAAAACAGAAAAACCTTTGAGCATTTCTTCATACCCATGGATACATTCTATAGGGAAGGGGCTTATTTTCAAACAAAATTTGATTGCTCATAACGTAATTGAGTGTAAAATAATTGCATATGAAAATAAATTTAGCCAAATCAGCGGGTTTCTGCTTCGGGGTGCGCAGGGCGATACAGTTGGCCTTCCAGACCGCGGACAAAGGCAAGACTGTCCACATGCTCGGCGATATTGTGCATAACGAAGAGGTTGTCAAACAGATCCGCCAGGCAGGCGTCCACAAGACCGCAAGGCTTAAGAACGGAAAAGATAATATCCTGCTTATCAGGGCACACGGCACACCTCCATCCATCCCGCAAAAGGCAATAAAACTTGGCTATAAGATCGTGGATGCGACCTGTCCCATGGTCAAAGAAATACACAAGATAGTGCGCGACATGGAACGCAAGGGCTACAAGATCATCGTCATCGGCGATAAGTTCCACGATGAGGTGCGCGGCATTGTAGGACAGCTGAAAAACCGGGCCATCGTCATTGACAACATAAAACACATCCCGTTTAAAAAGGCAAAAAAAACAGACAAAGGCTGCGTCGTAGTGCAATCCACGCAGAACCTGGATAAGGCGTTAAAGATCGTAGAGATCTTAGAGCGCTATGTCAAAGAATTGGTATTTTTTAATACTATATGCAAACCTACGCGCATGAGGCAGGACGAGATGAAACAAATGCCGCTCAAGAATGACGTCATGATCATCATCGGTTCCAAAAAAAGCGCCAACACCAAGAGGTTATTTGAGATCTCCAGATCCTTGAACAAGCGCAGCTATTGGGTAACATCGCAAAAAGATATAAAACAGGACTGGTTTAAAAAAGCCAAAACTGTTGGCATTACCGCCGGAGCTTCAACGCCTAATGCCACAACACAGGAAGTCATTAGTTATATAAGCAAGATCAACTCAACCTATGGCAATTGAACATATAATCTTAGGCACTTCCATTCTCCTTCTTTTAGGCATAATCGCAGGCAAGACCTCCGATAAATTGGGCGTGCCGGCCCTGCTATTATTTCTATTGATCGGTATGTTAGCCGGCTCCGAAGGCCTTGGCGGGGTCAATTTTAATGACCCCTGGCTTGCAAAATCCATAGGCATCATCGCCCTGATATTCATCATCTTTTCCGGCGGGCTTGAAACAAACTGGAAAAATATCAGCCCGGTCATAAAAGAAGGGGCTATTTTATCTACAGCCGGAGTATTGCTGACCGCGATCATCGTGGCAAGCTTTGCAACTATCGTATTTGGCTTCTCACTTTTAGAAGCGCTATTACTGGGCTCCATAGTATCCTCGACTGACGCAGCAGCTGTGTTTACGGTTTTAAGGTCCAGGCATGTCAGCCTGAAGGCAAGGGTGAAATCTCTCCTTGAGCTTGAATCCGGAAGCAATGACCCCATGGCTGTATTCCTTACTCTTTCATTTATCCGCCTGTTAACAGACAAAAATACCCCATTCTTTTCCATTATCCCGTCTTTTTTCCTTGAAATGGGCATAGGCGCAGCCGCGGGTTTTGTGATGGGCAAATTGATACTGACCGTCATCAACCGCATCAAATTGGAATATGAAGCGCTTTATCCGATATTGACGATCTCTTTGATACTTCTGACCTATTCGCTTACAGATATATTCAAAGGAAACGGCTTTCTCTCCGTATACATCGCAGGCCTAATATTGGGCAACAAAGAATTCATGAACAAAAGGAACCTTGTGCGTTTCCATGCAGTGCTTGCATGGCTTATGCAGATCGCCATGTTCCTGGCGCTCGGGCTGCTCGTTTTGCCATCGCAGCTCATCCCTGTATCGGGAAAAGCCCTGTTGATATCCGCTGTCCTGTTGTTTATCGCCAGGCCAGCCAGCGTATTTTTTTGCCTTGCCTCCAGCAAAATGACCATTCAGGAAAAAACAATGGTCACATGGGCCGGGCTTCGCGGCGCAGCGCCCATCATACTGGCAACATTCCCTCTTCTGGCAGGGATCCAAGGGGCTTACCTTATCTTTTATGTTGTTTTCTTTATCGTGCTTACATCCGCGCTGCTTCAAGGCACTACGATACCGATCGTTTCAAGTTTCCTGGGAGTCAAAGTACCTGTCAAAGCCAAACCTCACTATCCTTTGGAGTTTGAACGCGTTGAAGGCACTGATACGGACCTGACAGACGTCATCATCCCGTATAATTCAACGATCGTAGGCAAGCGGATCTATGAACTCGGCGTCCCTTCAGAGGCGCTCATCGTCATGATATCGCGGGAGGATAAATTCATAATCCCTAATGGCTCGATCGCGCTGGAAGGCGGCGACATCCTTTTGGTCCTCGCCAAAGACCATGACTTACGCAAGTTACAGGACACGATCGAAGGAAAGAATGTATAAAAACCCAGAATATTTCCTTGTTCGCAAAAGCTCACAAGGACTTCGCTAAACAAAACACTAAGGTGCTTGAAAGAGTAATGCTTTGATAATCTATGACGCCTTCCAAAATGAAGCTATCGACCATATCAACCACGGCTTTTCAGTCATTGTCTGCGCTCCCACTGGCGCAGGCAAAACAGCGATAGCCGAGCACATAATCCACAGCTCAATAGCCGATAAGACAGGCGTGATATACACCGCGCCCATTAAGGCCCTCTCCAACCAGAAATTCCGAGATTTTCAGGAACAATTCAAAAGCTCCATAGGCATCCTGACAGGCGACATCTCCATTAACCCGCAGGCGCGTATCCTTATCATGACTACCGAAATATTCCGCAACAAAGTATTAGACAGCCCGGAAAGCCTAAAAGATTATCACTGGGTCATCTTCGACGAGATCCACTATATAGACAACCCGGAACGCGGCACTGTATGGGAAGAATCACTGATGTTTTTGCCCGGCCACATGAAACTATTAGGATTATCCGCCACTATCCCGAACATCAGACAGTTGGCAACATGGGTAGGGTCAATACATAAAAAACCGGTAAAGGTAGTGATACAGGAAAAAAGGCCGGTGCCTTTGCACTTTTTTTACCAGGTCAGAAATGAGATATCGGACTCCATAGATGACCTAAAAGCCTCTAAATACTGGAGGCCAAACCGCCTGGACACAATTATTGGCCATCTGTACGCAAAGAACAATCTGCCTGCCATTTACTTTGTTTTCGGCCGTAAACGCGCCGAGGAATTGGCTTTTGAACTGCACAGCTTCGACTTCTTATTAGATAATGAGAAAAACGATATCACGTCGCTTTTTGATGAGCTCTGCGAGCGCTTCGGCCTAAAACACGAATTGACAGCGCTCACCATACGGCCTTTGATAGAAAAAGGCATAGCCTTTCACCATGCCGGCATGCTGCCCACTTTAAAAGAAGTGATCGAGCGCCTCTTCACCAGCCGGCTTTTAAAGGTAATCTTTACGACCGAGACATTCGCCTTGGGGATAAATATGCCAAGCCGTTCTGTGATCTTTGACGACTTGACAAAGTTCTATGGCCGTTATGTCCGGCATCTTAAAACCCGCGATTTTTACCAGATGGCTGGCCGCGCCGGACGCCGCGGCTTAGACACCGAAGGCTTCGTGTATTGCCGCATAAATCCGCACAAAATAAATCCCAGTGAGGTTCGGCGTATTATTTTTAATAAGCCCGAGGAGGTCAAAAGCCAGTTCAATACATCGTACGCAACGATCTTAAACCTTTACGAAAAATATCAAGATGAGGTTATAAACATCTACCCCTTATCGCTGCATTATTTCCAATCGCGCAAGAATGAACAGAAAGAAGCGCTTCGCCTTTTGCAGGCAAAGCTGGGCATGCTTAAAAAACATTTGTTTATATCAGGCGGGACGCTGACCGAGAAAGGAAAATTTGCAAAGGCTATCTATGGGTATGAGCTGCTTTTGTCCGAACTCTATGACCATGGCATCCTGGAAGATCTTTCTCCCCAAGAATTAGGCGTACTAACTTTAAGCATGGTCTTTGAGCCCAGGAAAAACCAGCAGTCTCTCGTCGATCTGTCCAAACAAACTCGCCGCATCAAAAGGATAAGCGATGATATTTACAACCAGATAAGACACAAGGAGCAGAAATACAGGATATACCCGGTTACCAAAGCCCCATATTTTCATTTAAGCGAGAGCCTCCAGGCGTGGATGAAAAACAAGAGTTTTGACGACGTTTTGCGGCTGACTGATACGGACGAGGGTGAAGTGGTGCGTTATTTCAGGATGTGTGTGCAGATATTGCGCCAGATAGAAGAGTCAGGCGTTATCACGCCTGTTTTAAAAGATAGGATAAAAGAAGCGATACGCACAATAAACCGCGATATCGTCGATGCGGAAAAACAACTGCGGCTTTAAATCAACCTACGGCTACTTCAGCCTAATCGAGCACTCCTATACTAATTGCGTTTTGGGGGAAGGTTTCAAGCTACGGCCTAGCGGCACCACCCGAAGCTTGATCGTTAAGCCGATAAAAAGCAGAATTTTTTCAAGAGTCATAATATTACTGAAGTCGCCATTCTCGATCTTTGAAATATGCTGTTGAGTAATGTTGGCTTTCTTTGCTAAATCTTCCTGGCTTAAGCCATGTTTAATGCGATAGCCAACAATGCGTTTAATGATCCCATATTTCTGTTGTTCGAGCTCATACAATTCTCTGAAATAAGGATCTTTTAACTCTTCTCTTAAATGTTCATCAACCTTTATTAGCTTGTGAGTAGACATCTTTTGTAACCTCCATGGTTATTTAATGCCCCTCTCAGAACCGAACGTGACCATTTCGGTCATTCGGCTCCCCGGGAACACATCCTAATACGAGGTCAGCGTATAGGTTAAATGATATATCTTCGGC
>JACRLT010000006.1 GCA_016235185.1 Candidatus Omnitrophota bacterium | reverse complement strand
TGTCCCAAGATTGTGTTATGATGAGCCATAGCCTAATCCTCCTTATATGCCGACGAGTATCGGCAAGGTTGTGGTGTGCTTCACCAACAATTTTAAGGACGCGATTAGGCTTTTTCAACCGCTAATTTGGACTCAAGTGATCTGATATAAACAATAAACCCCGCACACATTTTGGATAAATTTTTATGGCGCGGGGAAAGCTATCTCTTGATGGAAAGCCCGGACCTCGTAAGCACCACATGCTTTAAGATCTGTCCCGGCCGGCCTATTTTATCGAATATCTTACCGTTAAATTCCAACTGGACTGCACCGGCGTCTCCCAGCCAAAGCTCGAATCTCTCTTTAGCGGACCAGGTCTCGGCGCTGCCCTTTGCTAAAACACCCTGAAAAACTATTTTTCCATCCATCTTGACCTGCGACCAATTCTTTTTCTTAGCCTTGACTGTCAAAACTATTTTTTCTTGTTCCTTAACTGGTGTCTCAACCAGTTTAGAAACGGAAACACTTTTGGCATTATCTGAAACGGCCGATTTAACCGCAACAGAGGCCTCTTTGAGGCCGGTGTTTACAACCTGCGTCTTTATTTGCGTCTGCTTCTTCGATTCTGCTTTTTTTGCGGCCGAAGTGAGTCCTGAACGAAGCCGAGGTGCAGCAGAGGTTGCGCTCTTGCGATGCCCAATGACCCTGATGAGCCCGCCAACCAAAAAAATAGCTATTACAAGAATTACAACCGGCCGAAAATCTATTTTTCTTAAAATTCCGGCCAATCTGTCCAAAAGCGCAATACTGCTACCGGCGGCACTTGCAGCCGCATCTTCTCCGGAAGTTCTAAATTTTTTTACGGCTGACAGCTGCGGCTGCCTGCCTTGCGCCGGACCAAAAAGGCCTTCAAATCCCCTGATGACAACTTCTTTGTTCAGGCCTAGGTATTCGGCATATATCTTTAAGAAACTTCTCGCATAAACCGCTCCAAGCGAACCAAAATCATCAGCCTCCATCTTTTTTAAAATATTTGGATGGATCTTTGTATTCTTGCTGGCCTGCTCAAGGCTTAAATTCTTGGCAATGCGGGCATCTTTTAGGATATTACCTATGCTCTTTTCCATACAAGCACCTTAATGTTTTATTTTAGCGCAGTCCTTGTGAGCTTTTGCGAACAAGGAAACATTCCAGGTATTTATACATTATTATTATTGAGGTTGTTCCACAGAACCCTTAAGTATCTGTTCTTTGAGCCATTTCTCGCGGTCTACCAATATCTCCCTGGGTTTACTGCCACGATAAGGCCCTACGAGGCCCTCATCCTGCATCATATCGATCAAGCGCGCAGCCCGGGTATACCCCAAACGCAGGCGGCGCTGCAAAATTGAAACAGATGCCTGGCCTGTTTCGATTATAAGGCGGGAGGCTGTATCATAAAGATCGTCTTTCTCCATCGTAGCTCCAAGCTGTGCCTGCTCCTGCTGTTTTAAAATAGTCTCGTCATATATCGGATCTGCCTGCTTTTTGATAAACTCAAGGACGCGCTCTATCTCGCTGTCCTTAACATAAGAACTCTGTGCGCGCACAGGCTTTGGCTGGCCTGGCTCTAAGAACAAAAGGTCGCCTCTGCCCAAAAGCTTGTCGGCTCCGTTCATATCCAGCACGGTCCTTGAATCCACCTTAGAGGCTACCTTAAAAGATATCCTCGCAGGAAAATTCGCCTTTATAACACCAGTTATGACATCGACCGAAGGCCGCTGTGTGGCTAAAACCAGATGTATGCCTACGGCGCGGGATAACTGCGCCAATCTTGCGATAGCACTCTCGATCTGGTCGCGCGCCATCATCATCAAATCCGCTAATTCATCAATAACAACAATGATATAGGGCAATTTTTGTTTTTTCTGATTGTAGGCTTCGATATTACGGCACCCCTCTTTTGCCAAAAGCTGGTAACGCTCATCCATCTCATTAGTAACCCATGCTAAAGCCGTTGCAACTTTTTTGGAGTCTGTGACAACAGGGCACAGCAAGTGAGGCAGGCCATTATACGGCGCCAACTCCACCATCTTAGGGTCTACCATCAGGAACTTGACATCGTTCGGAGCGGCATTAAAAAGCATGGAAAGGATTATCCCGTTTACGCATACGGTCTTTCCGGATCCAGTGGTGCCGGCGATCAAAAGATGCGGCATCTCGCCAAGATCGGCAACGATCGGCTTACCAGCCGTATCTTTACCCAATGCAAGCGTCAATTTTGAAGTGGCATTCTTATAGTCGTCGCATGATAATACTTCTTTCAAATGAACCATGGTTGTCTGCGTATTCGGGACCTCTACACCCACCCTGTTCTTCCCGGGTATAGGTGCGACAATGCGCACTTCCGCTACCTTCATCGTCATGGCGATGTCATCCGCAAGGCTTGTTATCCTCTGGACTTTGACGCCCGGCGCCGGCTCAAGTTCATAACGGGTGATCGTAGGCCCGCGTTCAATATCGGCTACGCGCACGCTTATGCCGAAATCATTTAAGGTGTCCTCCAAAAGCTTTGCCTGCTGCGTCAAGTCCTCTTTTACCTGGCGCACAGAAACAGGAGCCGGAGAATCCAAAAGGTCCAAGGAAGGCAACACATAATTCTCATCCTGGGTTTGTCGCAAAGACGCTTTTTCTTTTGCCTGTGATTCGATCTTAGGCTTGGCTATTTTTATATTAATAGCTTCGGATTCAAATTCTTTTTTGGGTATGGTTATTTTTTGTTCGCTTGCTGTATCATTAGCGCGTTGTGACAAATTAAGCTTCTGTGCAGGATGTGCGGAGCGCGGAGCGGGTTTTACCCCAAAAAAAGGCAAAGAACGTAAAAGATCATTGAGCTGCCCACGGGTATCTGCAAAAAATCGCGCAAAGAAAGGAAAAACAAGAATCTCTCCGAGTAAAGGCAGAGAAAGCAGCCCTAACATGATAAGGATAACATAGGCTCCGGGCCTGCCGAAATAATGCATAAGAAAATCTGAAAAAACCAAGCCGACTATGCCGCCACGCCTGAATCTGATCGTATGATCCTGTACCAAGAACATTGCCAGGAAAGAGCTTAAAGCCAACGATAAGATGAGAAGGCCTATTATTTTAACGATATTGGCGCGTATCAACTCCCTTCGGACGAATTTCAGTCCCCAGAGGAACAGAGCGAACGGCGCCACATAAGAAGCCCATCCCAAGATAAAAAAGAAAAAACCCGAAAAGTACGCGCCGAAAACATTGATCAGGTTCTTTGGCGGTACATTCGGGTGTGATGTGTAGAACGACAGGTCAGAAGGGTGATAGGAGACAAAACTCAAAAAAATCAGCGCGGTCAGCGAAAAGATGAATATGCCGATGATCTCATAGACATGTTCCTTCTTCATATATTGGTTGCCGGTTTGCCGGTTAACCGGTTATCCGGTTAAAAACAAAACTGGCTAACAGGCCAACTGGCAACTGGCTGACATCTCTTATTTTTGTTCCGCCTGTTTTTTGCTTAAATTGACGCGGCCCAACTCGTCTATCTCGATGACCTTGACCGTGATCTCATCTCCGATCTTGACCACTTCTTCTACGCTCTTTACATATTTGTCAGCGAGTTCCGAGATATGGACCAGGCCTTCTTTATTCGGCAGGATCTCTACAAAGGCACCAAAATTCATGATGCGTTTGACCTTGCCTCTATATATCTTGCCGACCTCGGCATCTTCAGTCAATCCCTTGATCATCTCTATAGCCCTAGTTGTAGCTTCGCTATCATTGGAGGCCACGAGCACGCTGCCATCATCTTCAACATCTATAGCAACGCCTGTCAACTCGATTATCTTGCGGATATTCTTTCCGCCCGGCCCTATGAGATCGCCTATGCGCTCCTGGTTGATCTTTAGATTGATAATGCGAGGAGCATACTCGGAGAGTTCTTGTTTCGGGCCGGCTATTACCGCTGTCATCTTATCAAGGACAAATATCCTTCCCTTGTAAGCGCGGGACAGGGTTTCCTCAATAATATCAAAACCTATTCCGTCGATCTTTAAGTCCAATTGGATAGATGTGATCCCGCGGCGGGTTCCGGCTACTTTAAAATCCATATCGCCGAAATGGTCTTCTAAACCTGCGATATCGGAAAGTACGACATGCCTGGACCCTTCTTTAACGAGGCCCAATGCTACCCCGGCCACCGGTTCTTTAATAGGAACGCCCGCATCCATCAAAGATAAGCTAGATGCGCACACCGTAGCCATACTAGACGAACCGTTTGATTCAAGGATCTCCGAAACCACGCGCACCGTATAAGGGAACTCATCAGTGGTAGGCATTACGGGTTTTAGCGATTTTTCCGCCAACGCGCCATGGCCTATTTCTCTTCGTCCAGGCCCACGCATAGGCTTGACCTCTCCGACGCTAAACGGCGGAAAGCTATAA
Organism: Candidatus Omnitrophota bacterium; assembly: GCA_016235185.1. Lineage (GTDB taxonomy): Bacteria > Omnitrophota > Gorgyraeia > Velamenicoccales > Velamenicoccaceae > UBA9636. The sequence goes on along the minus strand of JACRLT010000006.1, from coordinate 6,690 downwards.
TGGAGCATGAATTTCTTATAAGATTTGCCTTCAAGGGCCTCGATCATCTGCTCATCAGCGCGCGTGCCCAAAGTAGTGACTGCCAGGCTCTGCGTCTGACCGCGTGTAAACAACCCTGAACCGTGTGTCCTTGGCAAAACTCCTATTTCACAGATGATCTGCCTTATGTCTTCTATGCCGCGGCCGTCCACCCTCTTTTTATCTTCGAGGATCATGCGGCGCACTTCTTCCTGCTCGATCTTATCCAGAGCAGCCTTGATATCAGTATCGCAGAACTTCTCTTCTTCTTTTTCAACGCAGAACTTCTGGGCTATCTCGGTATATAGTATATGCCCTGCCTCTTCACGCTGCTCCTTGCTTGCGATAGAGCACATCTGTTTTATCCTGCCAAAATAGACAGATCTTATACTTTGGACCAGCTTATCGCTGACTGTTTTCTTCTCAAAAGACATTTTTGGCTTGCCTGCGCGCTTCACAAGGTCTTCCTGCACATCGATCGCAGCCTGCAGGTGTTTGTGTCCGAACTTTAAGCCTTCTAAAATAATGTGTTCGGCCAAGCCCTTTGACTCGCCTTCGATCATAATAACTTTATCCCTTGTGCCGATGACCATAAGGTCTAAAACACTTGCCTCGCGCTGCGCATAAGTCGGATTAAGGATAAATTCATCGTTTATCCTGGCCACACGACATGCACCAACGGGCCCGGGGAAAGGAATAGGCGAAATACTCAAAGCCGCGGATGCCCCTATAGCAGCCAAGACATCAGGATCATTCTCGCCATCGCTTGATAATACGATCGCGACTACCTGGACATCGTTCCTGAATCCATCCGGAAAAAGCGGGCGGATAGGCCTGTCAATGAGCCGGGAGATCAAAATCTCGCTCTCTGATGGCCTGCCCTCTCTTTTAAAAAATCCTCCGGGAATGCGTCCGGCGGCATAAGTCTTTTCCTGATACTCAACCGTCAGCGGAAAAAAATCAATGCCTTCCCTGACCTCTTTGGACACACATGCCGTTGCCAACACGATAGTCCCGCCCAACTGGACGGTTACTGCACCGTCGGCCTGCTTGGCCAACATACCTGTTTCTAAAAACATACTTGCGGCCCCAAAAGGGACTTCAACTTTTTCAATAGACATATTTTTCCCCATAATTATTTGCGCAGCCCTAACTTCGAAAGGATCTCTTCATACTTTTTAGTATCATTCTTTTTCAAGTATGTTAGAAGACGGCGACGCGTGCTGACCATTTTCAGCAGCCCTTGGCGGGAATGATGATCTTTCTTGTGCATTTCAAAATGCTTTGAAAGCTGATTGATTCTTTCGGTCAAAAGGGCGATTTGTACGAATGCAGAGCCCGTATCTTTCGCATGCACCTTATAAGTTTCGATGATTTCCTGTTTTTTTGTACTTTCTAACACCGACTTTTCTCCTCCTAGATGTGTCCTGTTGGAAGCATCTCGTTTACCTATCTACAGATAGGGCTGCCTGCCGCAAGGCAGGCGTATTGTTAATTAATCATTTTTAATGAGTCCTTAGTATACCTTCATGAAACTATGAAGTCAAGAACAATTACACGGCCTCACCTATTTCGGACTCCAAAAATCCCAAAAACCTATCCAGCTCCTTAGCCGTTTTCTCGGAAACAAGGTTAGCGAGGTTTACCTCTTTTTGGAGCGTCTTCAAAGTCGAAAAGAGCCTGCGCAAGGTTTGCACGCGGCGCCCCGCCCTGGCCTTCTCCGGATCCTCTTCTTCGCGCATGGAACGAAGCCTTAAACCCACCTGCTTTTTGATTTCTTTACCCTCAACACCATCATCGAAAACACTTTTTTTAAATTCGCTGTAATCCTCTTCTGTCAATTCCTTGTTATTGGCGGCCAGACGCAGCACATTGACCGCATCAAGACTGGGTATGCTCTTAGGCTCTGCCTTCTGTTCTTTCTGCAGGTCTTTTAAGAATTGCGGCTCGTTTTTTTCAAGAAAATAATAGGAGTGCAGAAGTTTTGATGCGGTCTGCTTCTGCAAACCCAGCTCTGCCTTGACATAAGCCTCAAACGTCATATAACCCCAGGCCTTAAAATGTTTGTCCTTATAAACCGTATATAAGATCTGGCCCAACGCTATCCAGGAACTCTTAAAGTTCTTTGCTGCTTCCAGGACATTATACCGCATTGACCCGGGCTCGATCCCAGCCATCTTCTGCTCGATATTTCGTATTGATCTTGTTTTTATTGTGTCCATATCACTCCCTTATTTTGTCTGGCTTTAGCATCTTCTACATTTTAGGTCAATATATTACAGTACGGGTTCCTGCACGCAGACTAGATTTCCTGCCAGCAGGCAGGTTTGCCGTTGTTACTTTGTCGTTTCCGGCATTTCTCTCGCTACACGTCGATTTTTTCACGCCAAAGGTCTTTCGCAGTTCGGTGGCTGAAGAACTCGCCCGCCATTCCCTAATGGCGGTCTCGGGCGATCCTTTTAGGTGTTCCCTAAAAGGATCGCCCCACAGCTTTAAAATAGCTAGTGGACAACTTCAGCCATCCGCCACTGATTCAATGGCGGATACCCTCACTGCTCAAGCATGCTTTGGCTAAAATCAACAGTTTCGCTCGAAAAACGCCGGAAGCGACTTATTAGTATACGAGCGATGCAAGTCCTGATTGCGCAGACAAATATAGGTGGGGGTGGCTTGGTTCGGATTGTCGCAGGCCGTGTTTTTCGTGCGAGCGGGCGCCAATGTTTCAATGGCGGACGAGCGAGCCGAACGAGCGAGCCGAAAAACCCGAGCGCAGTCGAGCACGCTGGGCGACCATCCTAAGCGTCATTCCAGGAAGTGCCGCCGAAGGCTTAGCCGCAGGCGGCCGAGACAAGCGTGCCTGCGCAAGACGAACCAAGACAGGACCCCAATACAAAATTATAGTCTGCGCTGTAAGAGCTTGATCAATTCAATGCTTTTAGCTCTTTTACAACAAATTTGCCGTCTTTCTGGATCAGTTTGCCGTCGAGGTAGACCTCGCCGTCGCCGCGCAATATCTTGACAAGGTCCCAATGGATAGACGAGCGGTTGCCGTTATCCGCCACCTTGTACGCCTGGCCCGGAGTAAAGTGCATGGAACCGATGATCTTTTCGTCAAATAAGATATTCTTGATCGGTTGTTTTATATTTTTATTGAGCCCGAAAGCAAACTCGCCTACATATCGCGCCCCTTTATCGGAATCAAATATCTTATTCAACTCACTGTTGGAACCGCCTGTGCACATTGCCTTGATAATCTTTCCATCCTTAAATTCAAGCCGCACTCCGTTAAACTCTTTGCCATGATAAAGGCTTGGCGTATTATAAGCGATATGACCCTGAACCGAATTTTTAACCGGCGCAGTAAAGACCTCGCCGTCCGGCATATTGCGCAACCCCTCACTTTTAACAGCAGCTATACCCTCGATGGAAAATCTCAAGTCCGTATCAGATGACTTGATACGTACGTCCTTCGCCTTTCCTACAAGTTTCCAGAGATATGTTATTTTTTTGGAAAAATCGGGCCAGTTGATATTACAGGCGCCAAAATAGAAATCCTCGAATTCCTCCAAGCTCATTTTTGCATCCTGCGCCAAACCGTTCGTCGGATAACGCGTGATGACCCAGCGGGTAAAATCCACGCGCCTGTTAACGATGGGCCGAAGGACCTTCTCTCTTTTGACCATCTTCGGCAACTCCACATTGGCGTAATTCTGGACATTCTCCGTACCATTGATACCTATATAGACCGTCGCCTTCTTCATAGCGTCGAGCCGATGCTTTGGAAAATACAACAGTTGCCTTTCGCCTGCAACATCGTAAAAAGTTTTCACCAAACCTTCTTCCGAAAAATTATACTCGACGTATTTTGCGCCGCGCTCCAGACACTTTCTATAAATCTCTTTGACCAAGGGCAGAGGCCTAGTACCGCTGAAATCTATAATGACAACATCGCCCTTTTTAACCTGCGTTGAATAATCGACTAAAATATCCGCTAATCTCTTAACTCGTGTATCGCTCATAGTCATCTCCTGATTTTGTTTAGTGTATACCGCAGTGCACCTATCATTTCAAAGCAGCAGGATTTTTCTTCATCGATAAACTAATGCGCTTGAGCTCAACGTCAAAATCAAGAACCGTGACTTTTACGACATCGCCTACTTTTAAGAAATCGCTCGGGTCCTTGACATACTTATCGGCTATCTGGGATATGTGCACCAGGCCGTCCTGGTGCACGCCGATATCCACAAAGGCGCCGAAATTGGCGACATTTGTAACTGTGCCCTCTAGCTTCATCCCTGGTTTTAAATCTTTGATCTCGCGGACATCCTCATGGAATGACGCATATTTAAATTTTTCCCTTGGGTCACGGCTCGGTTTTTTCAACTCGGAGATGATATCCTGCACGGCCAGAATTCCTGTTTTATCGTCAACATAATCGCTAATGCGAAGGCGGTTTAAGAGTTCAGGATGCTTTATGATGCCGTCTTGCGAAACGTCCAGATCATGGCACATACGCTCAACGACCGGATAGCTCTCCGGATGTATAGCTGTATTGTCCAGGGGGTCAGCGGCATCACGGATACGAAGGAAACCCGCGGCCTGTTCAAACGACTTTTGGCCGAAATTTGGGATCTTAAGCAGGTCTTTGCGGCTGGCCAACGCACCGAATTCATTCCTGAAATTCACGATCTCGCGGGCGACCCTTGAATTGATGCCGCAGACGTATGAAAGCAACTCCCCTGAAGCAAGATTGAGTTCCACACCGACAAAATTAACGCAGCTCTCCACCACTTCTTCGAGTTTTATTTTAAGCTTCTTCTGATCGACATCATGCTGATACTGGCCCACACCGATAGACTTTGGGTCTATCTTAACCAGTTCAGCCAATGGATCCTGCAGCCTGCGGGCTATTGAGATCGCGCCTCGCACGGTCACGTCCTTGTCCGGAAATTCTTGGGCCGCGGCAGGGCTCGCGGAATAAATAGAGGCGCCGGATTCATTGACTATCACCTTTATTGGCAGAGTTTCTATTTTTCCTCCTAATGAATCCAAGACGGTATTTACAAAACTCTCTGTTTCGCGGGATGCCGTACCATTGCCTATGGCCATCAATTCAATTTTATACTTTAAGCACATCTGGGCTACTATCTTTGCGGCGCCCGCAATATCGTTCTGCGGCGGATTGGGAAAAATAGTGTTATACTCAAGGAACTTGCCTGTACCGTCGAGAGCAACGACCTTGCAACCGGATACAAAACCAGGATCGATGCCTAACACAGGCCGCTGGCCTGCGGGCGCAGAAAGAAGGAGTTGCTTGAGGTTTTTTTCGAAAGTCTTGATTGCCACATCGTCAGCCGCCTCTTTGCACTCTACCCTTACATCTGCCGTAAGCGAAACTCGCATAAGGCGCTCATAACAATCCTCCAGCATTGCCTTGAAATAATCGGATACCGGCCCAGGCCCGACATGAACCTCGCATCTCGTCAAATAATGCAGGATAGGATCGCGGTCAACCACGAGCTGCATTGCCAAAACTCCTTCGTTTTCACCTCGTAATATCGCAAGCAGGTTATGCGACGGTATAGACGATACTTTCGATTCATAATTGTAGTACATCTCAAATTTCGTCTTCTTATCCGCAAAACCAACTCGAGGCCTGGATTGGAATTTTCCATTCTCAAAAAAATATTTACGGATAAAATCCCTGTGTTCGGACCTCTCTGAAACTTCTTCCGCTAAAATATCCGAGGCTCCGACCAATGCCTCCTTCTCATCAAAGACCGATCTTTCGAAAGAGACGTATTTTTTAGCCAAAAGGCCGAGATCAATGGCAGGATCCAACAAGGATTTTATTTCGTCGGCTAATGCCTGCAGACCTTTTTTTCTGGCGGCTGTTGCGCGTGTGCGTCTTTTAGGCTTATAAGGAAGATATAGATCCTCGAGCTCTACATTAGAAAGGCAATTTTCAATACGGCTTTTTAATTCAGGGGTAAGTTTATTCAGCTCCTGGATCGTCTTTAAGACCGTGACCTTTCGCTCTTCTAAATGGACGAGATAACTGAAACGGTCGCAAAATTCCCTCAAAACTACCTCGTCCATATTGCCCGTCATATCTTTGCGATACCGGGCCATGAAAGGGACAGTGGCCTTCTCGTGGAGCAACTGCAGGATATTTTTGGTATGGATCGTGCTTAGATGGAACTCATCTTGGAGTATCTTCGGAATGTCTACCATAAATAAAAAACCTACTGGCCTCTCCTGACAACACTCACGCGTGTATTGAATTCGCTCTGGGTGCGCGGCTTCACTATGTATACGGAACCATCATCACTCTGGAAATACATATCAATCCCTGAAATAGCCACTAACCTGCCATACTTAGCCGGGATCTCCGGCGTCATCACTTCTTCGCTGAATCCGCCAGAGCCGCCAAGGCCATATTGCGCCATAGATTCCAGCGGGAAAAAAGTACTTGCCACAACAAAACCGACCACAAGCCCAGCCATTCCATACAACATCTTCTTAAACATATTACCTCCTATGTTAAAAGTCAAATATCTCTACTCTAACGACTGTGTTGTTATAGACTTGGCGCTAATTTAAATTTGTTAAAGTCCTCGAACACCCATTTATTCTTTAGAGTACGATAAATGATGGTTAAAAACTTTCTCG
>JACRLT010000047.1 GCA_016235185.1 Candidatus Omnitrophota bacterium | reverse complement strand
CTGTCCCAAGATTGTGTTATGATGGGCCATAGCCTAATCCTCCTTATATGCCGACGAGTATCGGCAAGGTTGTGGTGTGCTTCACCAACAATTTTAAGGACGCGATTAGGCTTTTTCAATCGCTAATTTGGACTCAAGTGAAGAATTATACTAATTTTTTGAGTCTATTTCAATTACCAATTTTAATTCTTGATCTTAATAAAAAAGCGCAGCTTTTTACAAAGCTACGCTTTTTTAACTTTTAACTTTTAATCTTCAACTTTTAATTTCTCCTGCGGAACCTGCGCGCTAAACCGAACAAACCCAAACCCAGGAGCCCAAATGACGCCGGTTCAGGTATTGGAGTCAATTCTACCTCTATAAAATCATTAGCGCAACTCATTGACCAATGGGCCTTAAAAGACTCACCCCAATCAGCCCCAAATTTTTCAATAGGCATGTAGCCTTCTATGACATAATGTTTGCCGTGGCCATTTCCGTAATAGGTCTTGTTATAAACCAGGTTGGTTTCCGAAGGATTAAATATTTCTGTTGCGGCAAGCATTCCTGTTGGCGCACCTATACCGCCCCATATACCTTGGCCCCAATTTGTCACCGAATAAAGGCTTCCTTTGACAAAACTCCCATTTCCTGTAGTTTCTATCCCATATTCATAAAAGCCGTCTAAACCAAAATCTAAAGCAATATCTCCGGGATAATAAGTCACGCCTCCAAAAGTAGAACCATTGCTAGAAAGCCCGGTCACTACGGCGAAATATAAATTTGTCGCGTCAGAAGTTACGTATATTGCTTCAGCATCAAAAGGTTGTCCGCCATAGCCCGGTCCGACATAGCTTACTGCCGGGTTATTATCTTCAATGTTATAGGCTATGCCGCTATCGGGGACCCAATCTGAACTTCCATATATCCCAGGAGTTACGCCCCATTCAGCGAGACTGCCATCAAGGGAAAAGGTAAACGCGTAAGCGTTAGCGCTCACGCCGATCAAAATAAACATCGCCATCAACCCTAGTGATTTTTTCATCTTAAACCTCTCTTGGAATAAAAATTTCTTAGGACAACTTAGTTTTTACTTATACAAAACTTATATAAACTTTGAAATTATTGGGTAAAATAAAACTATCCTTCACTTATTCAAGGTAAAGAATAGGCCTAACATCATTATCGCTTAGGCTATTTTTGCCTTACGTCTTAACCTGCGCGCAAAACCCAATAAACCAATGCCTAAGAGAGCCATGGAGCTCGGCTCGGGGATCACGTTATCGTGGCCGTTGGCTGTCGAATCGTGGGAACCCGGATTCATATTCCAGGCATATAGTGTTTTACACCCGTTCTGATCTTCTATCAAACCATACACATCAAAATGAAGACGGCTAAAACCTGTATAGCTTATTGAATATTCCTTCTGCTCGCCAAAAGGCTTACTCTTGGTCTGGCTTCCGATCAAACCCGTGTCAGCGTTATAATCGTAGAGCGTAGTATCTTCTTTATAAAAAGGCCCCAGGTCATATATAAGAAAATCAGAGATATCATCTTGCATCGGATAATGATTGTTGGCAATAAAACCAGTGGGGAAAAAGTTCTTTATCGAATAACCGTCCTTATCTGCCGGTATGTCCGTCAATATATTAATATCGGCGTTGGCAGTAGGGTTGGCAAAAAGGCCTGAATCAGCCGTGGTCAGAAGGCTTGGCGCTTCATCCGGAGTTGAAAAATTAAGCGTTCCCTGCTCGCCCTCCGGCACTGATACTACAAGCGTTGTGTTGGTTATACTCTTGGTATTAGAGCCATATGCACCGACAATATATATGGTAAAAGGGCTGGTAGAAGTAAACCAGGTATCCTGATCGCTACCCTGGTCACCTGCTATACCACCCTTGATATAGGCCTGAAAAGTGGGTAACGCAAAGGCAGGCGCGCAATAAACCAGAAGCGCAACCGCCAATATTACCGCCGGAATTATATTTTTCTTCATTAGGATTATGTATGAGTTATGATGCCAAATTAAGCCTACCACCCACCTCTATTCGCGGTTCGACTACGCTCACCACATGAAGCAACTGAATAGGCTTAATTGTGTTTACCGGTAAAACAACTAAGCCATCCTAATTTCCCTTAGGACAGCTTAGTTTTTACGTCTTAAACGTCGTGCTGCACCTGCTAAACCGATCCCCATGAGAATCATAGAAGCCGGTTCAGGTATAACATTGCCTTCACCACCTGCATCGCCTCTGACTACCCAATCACCCACGGTCGGAGTAACATTATCCCTAACCGTAAAAGTAAAGGAAAAATCAGAACCGAAAAGCTGGGTGTTAGTATCATACAGATTATCCCATGCACCAAGACCTGTTGTAGACAGATACATGGAACCAGCACCAGAGCTCGTTAGAAAATTAAAATTAGAGCTCAAGGTGTGACCTAAACCAGTCAAATCTACAGGTGCCAAATCAAGCACCAATAGACCTTCTGTAGCCCCCGTGTATGCGGCTAAACCAGTTCTACCACCTGTTCCCACGGTGCCATCGAAATCGGGAGTTGTATCCAAATAAACAGCGATATGGCCCAACTTCGAAAGAATCGTCGTGTCACCCACAAAATTCGGGTTAGATAGAGCGTCATCATTAAAACCGTAGAACATAAACGTCAGCTCTTGAGAAGCTGATCTCAAGAATATTGGATCGTTTGCCGGAAGAGTTTTAATGCTAGCAACTGATCCTATACCCCATGTGTCTTCAGCACCATCTGCGTTTCCAAAGGTATTCTCTGTTATCGTATAGCCACCTGCCGGATTCGTACCCCAAGGCGCCGGATTAACGTTAGTTGGAGTATAAACTCCTCCAGCATAGGAATACAATCTTCCCCAGTCGTACAGCTCATCGACATTCAGAGTTACAGGAACAGCGTGCGCGCTTGCGACACCTATAACCAAAAATAGTACTGCAATTAACAATACTTTTTTCATCATTTTTCACCTCCTTCTCTTTTAAGCGTTATATATAGCGTTATATATAAAAGGTAAACTACCCTCTATATTCTTAATCAGCTTTTTTCCGTCTTTTGGCAAATGCTGCGCCTGCTAATCCGGCACCCCACAAAAGCATTGTGGCTGGTTCGGGATTATGCACTAAAGCTAGCTGCTCACCGCCGCCTCCATCACCTGGGTCTGGCGCTAAGGCAGAAGAAAACGGACCTACGCCGCTCTGGTTACATCCAGCCAAGAAAACTACTACGGCTAACACGCAAAAACTTTTAATAAATAGGCTCATTTTCCCCCCCCTATCTGGCACCCCTGCCCGTCAGGACAACAGCCACCGTGGATAATATTATCCTTAAGTCCGTCAGAAAACACATCCTCTTAATATATAAGAGGTCAAACTTCACCTTGCGGCGCACGTCCTCGATCGTAGAATCATATGCCTGTTTAATTTGCGCTAAACCCGTGATACCGGGCCTGACATTCAGGCGCTTCTGATAATCTGCTATCTCCTTAGATAACATATCTACAAATTCAGGCCTTTCCGGTCTGGGGCCAATAAGACTCATTTCACCCTTGAGCACATTGACTAATTGGGGGATTTCATCAATGCGGCTCTTGCGCAAAAACTTACCAAAAATAGTTATGCGCGGGTCATTCTCTTTAGCCCAGACCGGTCCGGTCTGTTTTTCTGCATCAATGACCATTGTCCTTAATTTATACAATTCAAAGAACCTGCCGTCCCTGCCGACCCTTACCTGTCTGTAAAGCGCCGGGCCGGACGATGTTATTCTGATAATAAGTATCGAGATCAAAACTATTGGGAATGTTACGATGAGGCCGAACAGGGAGACCAGAAAATCAAAACCTCTTTTGAACTCTACGAACCTGCGGCGGGCAAAACGGACAAGCCCTGCTAAAAAGCCGGAACCCATCAAAGCAACGGTACTTGGTTCAGGCGCTCGGCCTCGGGTTGATGTATCATAAGTTTTATTGGAAGCAAAGATCGCAGAGTTTGGGTTTAGGCTTCCCTTCTCTGCAGCAACAGGCTGGGCTGCAGAGGCTGTAAACATAACAGCTACAGTGCAAAGCGCGACGATCAAAAGTACAGCAAGCGCTTTCTTCCTGAAGGAAAAAATTTTAAACTCTTTAATTAACTTTGACATACTGGATTTTTTCGGTTCTCTTCTTAGCCTGGATATATTTCCAAAGCATTATAAAAGCAGATAGGTCTTTTTTTGCTCCAGCCAGATTTATTCTTAGGTTTTTCAGCATATCTCTATTTTGAAGTATAACTTGTTGCTTCATAATAACTTACCGTTGCTTTATAAAGTCCTTAGTTAACTATCGATTAAAGCCCTACAAGTAATATATAAGCAGATTCCATGCCAAAACATCAAATATTTAAATGTTTTATTGTAATTTCTTATAACAACATGTAAATAAAAGAGATACGAATAAGTGTTTTTTTGGCCAATAACAGTTATTGGGATAGGTGGGTGAGTTTTGTACGCCGCGGCTTATTATTTTATGCGATATAGAATATATATGCTTCTCTGAATAGACACGGTGTTGTGTGCTATCAACACAAACTACGGTATGACTTGGCCAAAATAGGCGGAGACGTCCCTGGCGAACACGCGAATATCCTCCAGAGCCTTATCTGGATGGGATGCATCAACTTCTGCGGAGATACGGATGAGCGCGCCAGAGGTATGTTTTAACTGCAGGCGCGAAAGAGCGATCCTTAATTGCTGCTTTAAATAATTATCGATATAGTAATTCCCTGCCTTGTACCAATACACTACCAGGTTAGTAACGCCGGCCTTCTCTACGGTCAGCTTATTGGCAAAAACCTCCTTATTACCTGACACTTCTAAAACAATGGGTTCTTTTTTGACTATCGTTATGCCGCTGCCTTCAAAACATACTTCGGGCGGGTGAGAAACCTTCCTGTTATCTTGTGAATAAACAATGTATAGATAAACCGTGTCCTGGCCTCTTGTGTATTCACGTAATATAAGGTTCCTCGTCTCCAATATCTGGTAGGCCACCTCCTCGACAGGCAGGTCCTTACCCTGCCAATCACCTATGTTCATAGGTAATTTGGATACCAGTACATCTTCCTTCGACGCAGGGACTATTAAGTACGATGGCACCGAGATCGCCAGAGCCACAAGAAGAATAGCCAGTATTATCACGAATTGTTTATTGGATCTCATTCCAGCTCCTTTACCACTATCATAAGGCCGACGAATGCCACGACGAATACCAGCAGGCCGGACAACGTATGCAAGAATCCTTCGGTAAACTTCGCGCCGTATATCTCGCTCGTCAGCGCCATAAAAACGATACGCACAACATTGGCCACAATGGCCATGACACCTGCGGATAAAAATACGATTGCTTTCTTCCACCTGCAGAGCTTGCTTAAATAAGCGATAACGGTGCCCAGCGCAAGAAGTGAGATCAAAGACCGCAGCCCGCTACAGACATCCTCGACGATAACGTGGGTATGCCTCATCTTGATGACACTGCCGTCTAACACAGCCCTGATGCCTATGGCATTAACGATCTTATTGGCCCAATATGCCGCAAATATTTTCATCTTGAATGTTATGCCAACGATAGCGACCAAGGGCAAAGGGATCATGAAGACCAAAAAGATGATAGCAAATAGGCACTCTTTAAACATCTCTTTGCCGTAAAAATATAAGATAATACCGGAGATGACCAAAAGCGAAGAAAACGCAGATGTAAAGTAAACCCTGAAAAAAGCGCTCAACATATGGATAAGCAGGCCAGCGGCAAGAAGCCAAAGGCCTGAAACAAGCGGTTTTGGCTTAATTGAAAATAACTTTTCTCTTTTCAACCACAACACATATAAAGACACCACGGGCACTAAAAATCCGTGGCTGTAATATGAATCCTTGGCATTCCACCTGTCCACCATCCACCATATCGTCGGGCTATAGATAACCAACAACAAAAACGTAATAACGCTAGGTCTGATATATCTTGAATTAAGTTGAATAGAAATTTTCTTCATGTTTTTACTTGTGACGTTGTGACCTTGCGACTATTTTACTTTTCCCATTGGACATCCGCCCTGCCCGATCCATAGGCATAAAGCGCTACGATAGCCGCATAATTCAAGACGCAAAATTCATACGGCACATACGCCAGCCTTAAAACCCCCTGGATCTTCGCGCCCGTCTGCTCAAGAGCATAACACAAAAAAGCTGATCCGTAAAAAATAATCTGCAAGAATAATGCCAAAACGTAAAAAGACCCATCTTTTAAAATGAAAATATTCGAGAACAAGGCCAATATCAGAAAATACGGTACGAACAACCTCATCAATTTATGCGAGATCAATTGAAACGCCGGCCACCCCTTCTTAAAAAGGTTAAGGGCCTCGGGGAACTGCGCGAATATCTGGAAGTTGCCTGCAAGAGTGCGGACTTTTCGCACAAACTCTTTTTGCGTAGTCTCGGACACCGTATCATAGGCGCGCGCAGCCGGTTCAAAGATGACCCTCTTGTCTTGCATTAACACATTCATGGGAGTATATACGTCATCGAGCAAGATATCTTCGGGCAAATACCTGAACAATGATTTCCGGACAGCATAGATCGCGCCTGTCGCCCCTGTGATCGAACCGATATCGCTCTCCATTTTTCTTAGAGCCTTTTCGTATTGCCAATAAAGACCCATACCCCTGCCTGTCCCGGCCTCTTTATCTTCTATGATAAGCTCGCCGCTGGCCGCGCCGACCTCCTCATCGGCAAAACACCGCACAAGTTGTTTTATAGAATCGCGCTCAAACCTCTGGCGGGCATCCGCAAAAATAAAGATCTCTCCCTGCGCATCTTTGGCCATTTTATTTATCATGGCCGGCTTGCCTATCCGCTGGAATGAAACTGTATACCGGATCTTATTTTCTTCGGCGTATTTTTTTATTAACCGGTAGGTGTCGTCTGTAGAGCCGTCGGACCCTATGATGACCTCCATCTTGTCCCTGGGGTAATCAAGCGCGAGAAGATTATTTATTTTTGACTCGATATTCTTTTCTTCGTTATAAGCCGAGATGATGACGGATACAACCGGAAAAATATCTTTCCTTTTAACCGGCCTGGAAGCTACCGAAGAAACCATGGCCAGTATTAACGGATAGCCGATATAAGTGTAAGCGACGACTATTAAGCTGATCAAAAACAAAAAGATCACTTATTGTCCTCCCTTTTCTCCTTGTGCCGAAATTTACGCAGCCGATCGTACACCTGGTAACCAAGCGCCTTCCTTAGGCCAGTGCGGATATTCTCGCCTACTGTGACCAATACCGACGGATGGCCGCTTACAACCGACCTGAAAGCGTTGAGGCCGTAATTTTTTCTCATGGTAAAACGCTTAAGCAAAAAAAGGCCGTCGCTTAAAAAATCGCTAAAACCTGCATCCGAGACACACACAGCCCTAAATCCGACGTCACGGGCAATGGTCAGGATCCGCTTATTGTAAAACCCCCGGGGGATAGAAAGGAAATCCACCCTCTTCCTGGTATATTTTTCAAGGATCTGCTTTGACATGAGCAGCTCATTTAAAACCGTATAGTTATTGTGCGCGGTCATAAAAGAATGTGTAAGGCCGTGGGAGCCTACACCCATGCCGTTGCGCGCCATATCATAGACCATGGGCCAATCCATCCTGCCAACCTTACCGATCTCATTTATCGTTACAAAAAAAGTGGCGCTAAAGCCCTTTTCTTTCAATATCGGCAGGACAAAGTGGTAGTTGCTCAAATCTCCGTCGTCAAACGTCAATACGACCTTCTTCCTGGAGTCGATCTTCTTCCCGCCCTCTTCTGTTTTCCAATACTCGAGTTCCGCTATCATCTTTTCCAGAGAAACGGCGATATAGCCGTTATGATGGAGATAATCCATCTGGCTCTTGAAATTTTCCCAGGTAACGGCAAAGTTATTTTTTGACTTATCCGTCTCGGAGCAAAAATCGTGATATAACAAAATAGGAACTTTATTCATAAGATCGCGACATTTTACCACTTAAATCCCATACCGCCAATGATCGCCGCCTCTTTTTGCGAAACCAGGGTTTTGACAAAAGCTTCTCCGCGGCCTTTTAAAAACGACTTCAACAACTTCCCCTCAACCTTGGCTACCCCTCCAGAATACTTTATCTCAAAGAAAAGGCCGAGGCCTTTTGCGGCCTTCCACCTTCCGAATAAGGCTATCTCCCTCTTTTTTTCTCCGTATCCTGCGCTTATGCCGTATACCAAGGAATCATTCTCTGCCCTCTCAAAACTAACTTTAAGATCAAGCTGCGATCCTATATTTTTATTTAAAACGTACGACAACCTGAACTTCCCTGTTATATCCCAACTGCCCCTTAAAGTGATGACGCTTTTTATTTTCTCTCTTGTCTTGAGCGACGCCCGGGTGTAGGTATATGTGATCTCATTATGTTTATTTATCTCCCACTTACCCTGTAATGTCAGCTTGCCGAGGGCGCCCTTTTCTTCTGCGAGCTTAAAACTAAGGCGGTTATATTCATCTGCCTGCCACGCCCCGGCGAAACATAAAACATATAACCTTCTGTTGCCCGTTGTATCCCTTGACTCTATGCTAAAAGCCAACTCGTCGTCATGGGCGCCGAGGAGATCGCACTTTAAAACCAGTTTATTGCCCTCGCACTGGTTATTCCACTTATCCAGCGTCAGAACAAGGTTATGGTCTTTGTCCAACGACCAATCTCCGGAGAATTTTATCTGCTGCGGGACGTCTATATTATCGGACCTCTTGACGTGATAAACAAGCGTGTTCGCGCCCTGGAGCCCGAATTCACCATCCACAACCTCGCGAAACCTGCCCGGCCCGCGAACGGCCAATCTATTATGTGGGTCTATTTCGTAGCGTATTTTTTGCATATTTTTGCCTTAAATCCAGCCAAAGTGTCGAAACCGGAAATGCCGATCCTTTTTATTTGTAGCGGATCATCTGCTTTGCGCCAGGCTCCCGGCTTAACAGTGAATGCCATCTTGACCCTTAGTTTTTTCAAAATCTTGATCGTATCCGCATTATACTCCCCATACGGATAACAAAAGATCAACCTGTGACTTGTGTCTTGTGTCTTGCGACTTATCGCGGCCGTGCTCTGTTCAATTTCTACTTTCTGTTGCCCATATCCCAGCCGCGACAAATGCGGATGACTGACAGTATGCGCTCCAAACGTGAGACCATACTTTGCCATCTCTTTGACTTCGCACCAATTCAAATAATCCCTGCGCCACGGCACACTCTTATATCGCGGCTTCTTGTACAGCTTCCCGATATAGCCGGTCGTAAGAAAGATCGTTGCCGACAACTTCAATCTCTTCAAAATAGGGAACGCATTCTGATAATTGTCCCTATAGCCGTCGTCAAAGGTGAGCACCACCCTCGATACCGAGGTCCGACCTCGGTCCCGAACGACGAGGTCCGACCTCGGTATCGCCACAACTTTGCAATGTTGTGCAAGCCACTCCATCTGCTGCCGAAACTTTGCTACCGGTACCACAAATTCGCCAGCCGGTAATTTATCATTGACCCTGTGGTACAAAAGAACAATGACGCCTGCACCTTCCCGGTAGCTCATAACGGCTGTTGGTTTTTCTCGAGTATCTCACTTAGCCATTCGATCGCCTTTGCTATCTTCCCGCGACGGATAGCAATAAACTCCTCATCTTTGGCGAAACTCATCGGAGATGCGATGATCGAGCTGTCCACATCCAGGAGCTTAACAGCCGCGCCGGCTAATTGATAATGGACAGCCGCAAGCCCGGCCTTTTCAAACTCTTTTAATTTTTCCCTTAATAGATGCAAATATTCGTAATCCTCCATCCCGTCGCGCAATACCTCAAGCCGCAAAGAATCAATGGGGCCGTCTTCACCGGGATAATAAAGAAGGCCGTTGCCGTTCTGTTCCCACTTTGTATTTTTCGCGCTCTTGAAAGGGTCGACAAGCGGCCACCAATTAACGCACCAGTACAGAAATCCGCGAATATCATACTTCCAGCATAGCCACGGTATTATGCGGTAATCTATGGAATCAAAATCCAATGCCAAGTTCGGGCTGCCTGTCGAGCCCGGGCCTGAAACATACATCCATATCTCCATTCCCAGCTTCTTTAATGTATTCGCCTTGCCTTCGTCATAATCATCTATCTGCACGCACCAGATATTGATGTCTTTACCCCAGTCGGGGAATTTAGCAGGTTCCCATATACCGTGATAACAGACCATATTTTTTAGGCCAGGGTACGCCCTATGTATCATGGAGCACACCTTCGGCACACGCGGATCCCCTATTTCTCCCTCATCCCAGGTGTAAATATAATGGAACTCAAACATCTTGTTTATCTTCAAATTCTCGCCATAGGTCCTGTATAGAGGCAGGAGCGCTTCTACCTCATCGTCGGATTCCGGCCAATTATTGCCCAAAGACCCTCCATAACGGCCTATGGAAAAATTATTTAACCCATACATCCTGTACCAATCAACGCGGCCCAGCTCCCTTTGCGATAAAGGGTCTATGTTAAGAATAGGATTTATCCTGTGCTTTAGCATATCGAAAATATATTTCTCATTCAATTCGGCTATCCTCTGGTCATACTCGTCCTGCGTTTCCCGCTCTTTCTTAGGATATTGGGAGCCGGTCTCCTGGCCGTAAAAATCAAAGGCGGTCTTTAAATTGCCTTCCGTCGGCAAAATAAAGTTACGGACCTCTATTGAAACCGGAATATTGCCTAACAGCCTATCCTTGGAAAAAACCTTTATGCTGCCTTTATAAATGCCTGCCTGGGCATCCTTAGGCACATATGCTGTTACCCAAAAAGGTTGCACTGTGTTTGGCTCTATATCTACGCTCTTAGCCGGTAAAAGCGGGTCAGGCCACATGCCGACATATTTTACCGGATAATAAGGCATCTGTGTCTTAACGTAACCCACCACCCTCCAGAGGATATTTTCCCTGCCTAAAAGTTTACCTGTCATATCGCAGATAAATTCAGAGATCTCAATGCGGACGGCTTTTTGAATATCCGGGCCATTTGATACAACTACCTGAAAAGATTCGTATTCATTCTTTGCGGCAGAAATAGCGGCAGAACTGCCGTAATGCGGCTTCAAAAGTGTTTTTCCGTCCTGGAATACCCTGTCGAGGCTTGAAACAGCAAAGATAGAAAATTCTTTTTCCGGGACAGGAAGGCCGTATACAAGCGGCTTCAACTTTCTTGGGCGTATCTTCTGCTTTACCTTTACCAAGATCTGTTTAATGACCGCGGCAGGCGAGCCGGAGTAAGACGTCGCCCCATCGCCGTCTTTTAAGATCCTTTTAGCAACAGCTTTTATCTTTCCAAGGCCTTCACCCTGCCTGAAATAACGATACGCAAAATACCCTCCGCCTGCGACAAAGACGACAAAGACTATGCCTATAAGCGAACCAAACAAAAAATAATTAACTTTTTTTCTCATTGCTCCTTGTCGATTTGCAGTAAATTAACGGAGTGAGCCGGTATCGTGTAATCGATCTCGGAACCCATGCCTTTTACTTTATATTTCTTCAGGCTGACTTCTCCCGGGCTGCCGTCATTCTGCGCCTCAAGGCCCGGGCCATTTAAGACCCAAAGCGCGCCATAAGGTTGAGGAGAGAAATCCTGCAATTCGATCTTGACCTTAAAATCTTTTTCAGGATGTTTGTTTATAAGAACTATGGCAAGTTTATCTGTGCCTCTGAACTTGCTCGCATAAGCGCTTACATAAGGGACCTCGCCGGTATAAGAATCAGCCCTGAAATCACTCCTCTTAAAAAATGCAGGCGAGCCGGAAAGCTCGGATCTGATCATGATATCCCCAAAAAATTTTGAATAAAGTTTTAAGGCAAGTGCCTTAGGCCGTATTGTTGTTCCGTCCCAACGGCTGCCGCCCCATCCTGCCTCCTGGTCCCATCCTCGTATCAGGCCGAACATGACCTCCTGAAAACTATACTGATTGGCCAATGTTACTCCGTGTAAAGCAAACTGGCCCAATGTATCGGCGTAAAAAATTGCATTAGCCAAGGACCACATCATGCCCTTTGCCTCGTTTTTCAGGTCCGAGGCAACTGCATCCCAAGAACCGTCCCACTCCAAAAAAGTGATCTCGATCTTGCCCCTTCTTTTAGGAGCGTATTTTTTAAGCAGCTTGTCTATCCTATCTGCCATGTGCCCGACATTTAGATAATTAGCCATGACCTCCTCGGGTAAAGGGTGTTTCCTGTCCTCTATAGTGTGGCTTTCATTGGTATGGTTCGGATACCAGTGGTAAGAGACAAAATCAATATCATCCGCTGCTTCGCGTATCAATATCTCGTCAAAATCAGGATAGTTAGGCCCGCCGAAATTTGCCCCTATTTTAATGGTTGGGTCTGCGGCCTTCATAGCGGCGGCATACTCGTGGATGATCTTAGCGTATTCAAAACCGCTCATGTGATTTCTTTCCCAGTCGCCATAGACCTCATTGCCTAATTCCCAATAATCCACGCGCGCGCCTTTTTCCTTATTCATAAAGATTACCCACGCGGCAGCCTCGGCAGGCGTTCCGGATTCTATATTGACCTGTAAGACAAGTTTTGCGCCTACAAGGCTGCAGAATTTTATGACATTATCGATATTGGAAAGCGGCGCATTATCAAAACGCGGGTTAAAATCAAACTTGCTTGTTCTCCAATGGTAACCTTCTGCAGCGCCTCCTGGATAACGAAATACAGTAATGCCGGTATCCTTGCCGAAATCAGTAACGTCCATTTCAAATTCCGTTTTCGCAGTCAGGCTGCTGCCATAAATATAACGGCTTATCGGGCGTATGACCTCTTGCGGATCTATTGCCAATGTTAAGACTTCGTCTTTCTGCTTTTCGTCTTTTTTTACGATCGTTTCATGCGACTTAACGCGCCAGGGCTTGAAATACAACAAAAAAGCGCTAAATATCCCCAGTGCTAAAATAATCCCGCACAATACCCCTGCGAGCGTAGATATGAATTTATCTTTTGGGTACGATCTCTTCATATGTTTTATTAAGTTTTTGTCCTACGATCTTCCAATCATATGCGTCGAGCACAAGATGGCGGCCCGCATCGCTTAAGGCCGCTCTTTTTACTTCGTCGCGCAACAATCCAAGAACTTCATCAGCAAATGCCTGCGGTGTATCTGCAAGCACAATATCGCGGCCATCAATGCACCTGATACCCTCCGCGCCGATCGTAGTTGAGACCACTGCTTTTCCCATGGACATGGCCTCAAGGATCTTTAAACGAGTGCCGCCGCCGATACGCAGCGGGACGACAAAGATCTTTGCCTTTTCCACATAGGGCCTGACATCCGCTACCCCTCCGGTCACAATAATGCGCATGTCATTCTCGCCAAACTTCTTAATGTTCTGCGGAGGATTTTTCCCAACGACATAAAATTTTACTTGCGGGCTCTGTTTCCAAACAAGAGGCAATATTTCCTTGCAAAAATATTCAACAGAATCACTATTCGGCAGCCAATCCATCGACCCCGTAAACACCAATGCTTCTTCTGTCCTCTGTACTCTGTCCTCTGTACTCTGGAAATACTCCGTATCCACCCCATTTGGGACGACGACAGTATTATTGAAGCCGGCTCCCAGCTCTCCATAGTTCTGCCTGTCTTCCTCTGAAACGAACAACACCCGAAATGCTTTCGAGCAGACGCGCGCCTCCAACGCGGCCATCCGGCGCTGCTCACGCAAAAAAACGAACATTTTTAAAAGATTGCGCGTATTTTGAGCAAGCCTCTTCAAGATAAGGCACTCCACGTTGTGTTCATCAATAATACACGGGATGCCGGGGCAGACATCGATATACTGCCCCATATGTACGTGGTCAAAGTGGACAAGATCGATCTTTTTCTCGCGGATAGCCCTATTAATCGCTTCTGCCATTTCGGAGCTGCGATACTTGGCTACGCTTAAAGGCAATCCTCGCCTTATAGCAAAAAAAACCGCCATTGCCGAGATACGATCTGGGCCGGAAAACGGCAGCACAGTCACCTCGTGCCCATGCGCACGGGCCTGCTTGATCAGGTTATACGTACGGATCTTTCCGCCTGTATCCGGCGGTTCCGGAAGCCGAGGAACAACGAATAGAATATTCATTTTGATCTAAAAGTAAAAACCGTGATCTCCGGCCGGCAAAAAAACCTTATGGGACGCGTATTCATACCTATGCCGCGGTTCACATATAAAGGCACCCCATTTACGTCAAACAAACCTGCCATATATTTCGACCTTTCGGCATAATCAGAGTATTTGCGTAAAAATGAGATACCGAATTGGCCTCCGTGTGTATGGCCGGCGAGTATCAATTGAGGCTCATGCTCACCGACAATGCTCAAGCCTGCCTCGTTTGGGTCATGCAATAATAAGACCTTCGGCTCATCTACTGGCACGCCGCTGAATGCCTCTGATACATACGAGATTTGGCCGTAATTTGCGAATTCAGCATATTTGTCAGATATACCGATGAGCCAGAGCCGATTATTTTCACCCAGATCAAGCTTCAGGTTATCATATCTTAACGTTACGATCCCCATCTCTTTCAAATTATTAATAAGGTGGCTTTCATTTACAAAATAATAATCGTTATTGCCCAAAATGGCATAAATGCCTTTATTAGCATGCAATTGCCTCAAGACCTCCAGGGCAACCGGGAGATCTTTCTTCGTATTAACAAGATCACCTGTAAAAAAAATAATATCAGGCTTTATCCTGTTTATGTTCGCGATCAGCGCCCTTTCCCTATAGCCAAAACGTTCTATATGAAGGTCCGATATCTGGACAAATTTAATTTGGGATAACGAATCGTTAAATTTATCCGACTTTATAGTGACGTGCTTTACTTCTATCCAGTTAGGTTCGATAAATCTGGCATCTATCCATGCTAAAAGAGATATCACAAGGGGCGATAAAAAAATCAAAGTGAGGAACCGGCAGGCCTTAAACAAAGAGAATTTTTTCTGCCCTTTAAAATAATCCCCTATGACCAGGAGTATGATCGAAATAACAAGGGCAAAAAAACAGTAGAAAAAAAACAGCCAGGAAAAAATAACTACCTTAGAAATCGCAATATTATCTTGCATCAGCGTTCCCCGGATAAAACTTCTTCATAAACTTTTTTATAAGCCTGCGCCATCTTTTCCAAAGAATAATTTTCTTTAACAAATTTTCTGGCATTTTCGCCTAAGATACTGCGCAAATCAACATCGCCTGCCAGAAGCAACAGACTATTTAAGATGGCCTCACTATCCCCTTGTTTAATTAAAATACCCGTGGTGCGGTCTTTGATCAGCTCTTTTGTGCCGCCTGCATCAGTCGCTATGATCGCCTTACCAAAACTCATCGCCTCTAAAATAGACAAAGGGAAGTGCTCGACCAGTGATGAAGAAACATAAATATCCATATTTTCATAAAAAGGCTTTACTTCGCTTTGAAATCCAGCAAAAACTACTTTATCTTTTATCTTGAGACTTGAGACTTGAGACTTGAGACTTTCGTTTAACTCGCCGCCACCTACTATCAAAAGACGGCCTTGGCTATACTTCTTGTTAAACTCCGCAAAAGCCTCTATCAAATACTTATGCCCTTTTTCCTGGCTCAAGCGGCCGACAGTGCCTACGATTATTTCTTTTTTATCGATCTTGGGCTCTAAATCAGCCTCGTTTATTTCAACACCGTTATTTATAACTACCTTCTTAACATCATTATTGAGGAACCATCTTTCCAAGCTTTTATCTACCAAGACGACTCTATTAAAAAACTTTAAAATACCCCTGTCCAAAGCCTCATAAAACCTTAATTTTGCGCTGTTACCTATATATCCGTGCAAAGTGGCAACAACAGGAACGCCTATTTTTTTCGCAGACAATAACCCCAAGAGGTTTGACTTATAATTATGGGTATGTAGGATATCCGCGCCTTTTTCTTTCAATATTTTTACTACCGCGGTGACAACTCCAAGATCAAACCTTCCTTTTGATGTTACAACCTCACAATGCAAACCAGCTTTTTTGACAGCCTCAAATACATCGAGATTCGGTTTATGCGCATTATTGATCACAATAACAAAGGCTTCATCGCCGCGCTCTCTCTGGCCGGCAACGAGGTTTAACATCACCCGCTCTGCCCCGTATAGTCCGACACTGCTGATAAGATGCGCGATAATCATACAGAATAGATCGTTTCGATACTGCTCTCGATCAATCCAAGATCAAGAAGCTTCAACTCCGACTTATCTTCTAAAAATCTTTCAACGTCTTTTTTCAAAGCCGAGAAATCAACTTTTGAGATCCGCCCAAGAAGAAAACTTTTTAAATTCTTCTCATCGATAGCTGCGTCATACCCTTGCGTCTGCTTAATGGCATTATTCAATAGAATAAAGTTAGGCGTGATCTTTTTGCCTAAATACCAGACCAAGTCGTAAAAATCCCTGCCTTTGGCATATTTCCTAAAAAAACAAGCGTGCAGCTTTGTCGCGAAAAGCGACGGAAGATCGAAATGAACGATATTAAACATATATACTTTGTTGACAAGTGTTGAAGTGATCTGACCCCCTTTAGGCGGATTGGAATCTATCTCCAATTTAATGGCGAGTTTTTGATCTTTCAATGCGGATAAACCGATCTCTTTAAGGACAGAGGGAAATTTTAAAAAAACGCTGTGCACATTTTTATCATCTTTCGGATTGGCTTCGACTTTTAATCCGTACAATTCATATTCCTTTAAAAGCCCGGCTACCATTCTGCCAAAATCATATCCTTTGTTATTTACAAGAGAAAAATCAAGATCTTCCGAAAACCGCTTCAAATCAAACAAAACTCTTAATGCCGTACCCCCGGTGAATGACAAATTCTTAAAATATTCTTTGTCATGAATGATCTTTAAAGCAGTCAACTGAAAGATCTCGCGTGCCCTGTTAAGCTTTTCTTCCTGCGTCATATCCCGTGTTAATTGTTGCCTGATGACTTCGATCATTGGGCCCTCTGCGTTCTGGCGAACTCGCAAAATGTTGCGGCCACTTTAATAAGTTTATGATTGTTGAAGAGACAGGCCATTTCTTTGATCTTTTTTAGTTTCAGTATTTCGAGATTTTGAAACCGGTACGATTGTTCAAAAATATCCCTATCCCCGGGTTTAAACAGATGCAAATTGAGATAAATAAAATCCACAACGGCTTTTTCCGGTACAGCTAAAAGACAGGTTCCTCCGGATGCGTCCTTGGCGGCCTTAAATCCACGAAAGGCGCATGGCCTGATGTGCTGATAAATAAATTTTCCAAATTTATTTTCAAAAGAGGCCGTCTTCTTTGTAGTGACCGAGGTCACATCAGCCACTGCTTCCGGAATAAGCTCATAAAATGAGAGGGCATACTCAAGACTGACGTAAGACGGCGCGTATAACTGGTTCGCAATGAATGGTTTTTCAGGATTAATCTTCCTGTCATTCTCATTAAGCATATAGACGCCACGCTTAAGCTTGAAGATCAGTCCTCGTTTACGCCAACGGGCAAGCTGATTAAAAAGCACCTGCCTGCTATCCTTTTCCAAAGCCAAAATATCCCGTGTCTGGATAACAGGGAAATTAATAAAACGCTTTTTGAAAGTATTATAATCCATATTTCTATAAATAATCAAAAATGATTAGTTTTGGAAACAATAAAAGTTTAACATATTTGATAACTTATTGCAATGCTTTATATTTTAGACACCTGCTAATCCTTCTAAAAAACCTTCCATTTTTTGCAATTGTCTATCTATATCGAATGCTTCTAAAACCGTGGAATGAGCCGCCTCACCGAGCCGGGAAGCAAGAGATTGGTCGCTAAGGAGCTGTATAATACCGTGTTCCAAAGCACAGGCATCCTTTGGCGGAGCTAATATCCCATTGATTCCGTCTTTAATAAGGTCCAGATTGCCAGGTATGGCCGTAGCAACAATTGGTCTGCCTGCTGCCATGTATTCCAAAAGGGCATTAGACATCCCTTCGCTTAACGATGAAAAAACACACACATCCATAATGCACAGGAACTCTGGCACATCGTCCCTCTTACCCAGGAAATGAACATTGTTTTGGAGTCCCAACTCCATAACCTGCTTCTGTATTGCGCCATTCATTTCATCTTCGCCGATAATTATAAAATGGACAAGAGGCCTGGCTGGAACAATTGAGGAGGCGGCTTCGATCAAATATTCATACCCCTTAAGCGGCTTAATATTGCTTACACAGCCTACTATTTTTGTATCCTGCGGCAATCCGAGTTCTTTCTTCTTCTCCATCCCGCTGCTGACAACATCAAATCTTTTCCTGTCTACCCCGTTATAAATAACTTCTACCTTTTCGGCTGGCAGTTTTTCTTCCTTTATAGCCGTATTCTTTACGGCGTTTGAGTTAGCGATGACCTTTTTTACCCAGGGATCTATCAACTTATAAAATAAGACGTGCACGGGCTTGCGCCAAAAACCCACATCCCTGCGATTTGAGACTATGGCCGGCACTTTAGCTAAATGGCCGAAAAAAGCCCCCCAAATATCGGAGCTAAAATGATACGTCATAAGAATATCAATACCTTCTTCTTTAAGAAAACTCATGAATCTTAAACCCTGCTTTATGCCGGTGGATCCGTAGATCCTTTTAACCCCGAGGCATTTTATAAAAATGCCTGTCTCTTTTATCTGGACAGGCACATCCTTCTGGTGAAGAACATATAGATAAATTTCGAATTTTTTTCTATCTATCCTTTTGAGCAATTCATAAACCTGGCGTTCTGCCCCGCCCTTGATATCTTCCAGGACATCAATTAGCAGAGTTATTTTTATACGTCGATTTTGCATTATTTTTCTTTTTTAAAGAATTGGCTGATGTTTCGCTATCTACGATGATATTGCCTCTCTCAACCATGCCAAGGAAAGTCCAGAAAAAGGCCGACAAAGGAATATGTATCCACCTCTCACCGAAGAAATTCCCGATCATGAACGCAAACACGCATCCGCAAAACCCGAAACTCAAACCTTTTAAAAAAGGGTCTTGTGCGCGCTTATGCAGCCGCCAGGCACGCCTCACCGCAAGGAACATAATTGCAAGAAAAATAAACAAACCAACAATCCCCTGTTCGGCAAGAAATTTGACGTAAATATTATGTGTATCCATCAACCCCATGTCTTTAAGAATATTATAACCGGAACCAAATATTGGATTCTGCGAAAACATCGACATCGCCACCTGCCAGATCATGAGCCGGGTTTCGGCGGAATTATCCAATGTCCCTTCTCCTCGCTCGGAGAATTGAATTCTGTCTACGACGGTTTGAGGCAAGACTGTATGCCATAGAAGAAATAAAAAAATAAGCGGAATAAATAGCCATCTTTTTCTGGTAAACGCAATAAACAACAACCCGGCAACAACCGCCATATAGGCGCCGCGGGAAAACATAAAAAGAATGCAATAAAAACTTATAAATATAAGCCAGCCTAAACCGATTTTCCATCGTTTGTCTTTTATGAAGAAGAAGACACCTATTAGGACAAAAACATACGCCGCATAGAAAGCTGCGACCTCATTTACCCCGAGCCAAACAAAGGTCCCTGATATCTTATCCCTATTCCACCAAGCTGTCACATCGCTGACCTGACGCACGACGTAAAAATTCATCAATATCATAGAAACACACATCGTAAGAAACATGCGCTTCATACCAGAGATATCGCGGATATTATTAAGGACAAGGAGAAAGATGAGCGGCAGGACCATATAGTTCTTCCAATTTTGGAGACGCGGATCGTGGATATCCAGAGGAAGGGATG
The DNA here is from genome assembly GCA_016235185.1 of Candidatus Omnitrophota bacterium. Taxonomy (GTDB): domain Bacteria; phylum Omnitrophota; class Gorgyraeia; order Velamenicoccales; family Velamenicoccaceae; genus UBA9636. The sequence continues at coordinate 25,779 of JACRLT010000047.1, read as the reverse complement.
CGCCCAGATAAAATGATCCTTTCCAAAGCGAAAACAGCGTATAGCAAAAAAAGATAAATATCAGCTTATTGAAAGGAGATCGGGAAAAAAAACTCTCACGCAGAGAAGCTTTAGAAGCCATCCAGCCGATGATCATACCGATCAACAAAATATCTGCAAAATCTTTTCCAAGCGGCAAAATCTGCATTTTTTCCAATATATTCTGAAGCGGTAAAAGCGGAATCAGAAAATTCAATCCCACCCATACCCGGCCGGATAAAGAAATGAAAAAAACAATACCTCCCGCCGCATAAAGAAAAAAAGGCGTGATACTCTTTACAAATCTTAAAATACCCATCTAAAAATGTTCTCCTTCTTTTATAATGATCCTGGCTGGTATCCCGACAGCAGTGGCATTGTCAGGAACATCGCTCAACACAACGGCATTGGCTCCGATTCGCACATTATTTCCGATCTTAACTTCACCCAGTATCTTTGCACCCACACCAATATAAACATTATCACCTATCAGAGGCACGCCCTGACCCCCTAAGCCTCTAGTCCCGATGACAACACCCGTCCCAAGACTGCAGTTTTTTCCCATCTTGACCCCGCCATTCAAGATGATCCCTCCGAAGTGGCCGACATAAAACCCTTCTCCAATTTCAGCACTAAAAGGGATACAAATCCCTGTTGTGATCTCGATGATCTTTTGGGTAAAAAAGGCTAAAATCTTGCAAAGCTGCCTGACGACTGGGATTTTCAAATGGACATGCACCCATCGGCCAAAACGATAAACAACAATGGCCCAGACCCCTTGAGTAAAAATCAACTCTATCCTATCCCGCCAAGTCACTCTACCCTCACCCAGATAACGCTGTATATCCTTACTTAAAGATGGAAACATGTTATTTTCCTTTCAGATAAGTCTTTGCCAAATTGAGCCATGTCCAAAAAGATAACGGCCAAAACCTCAAAGCATTGATATATTGCGCCCTTGCATCTGCTTTCTGGCCATTAACCAGAAAATCATCGGCAAGGTCACGATGGACCCTAGCCAATGCCATTTTCCTCAAATGACTATATTTTTTATTGGCCGAAGCAAATTTTTCAATAACATAATAACGCCCTTTTAACATCCTGCTTCTATCTTTGCTGGCGCTTTCTATATTTACACGATATTGCGCCAAAACCTTGTCTAGATAATATACCTTATATTTTTCAGCTATGCGAAGCCATAATTCCCTGTCCTCACAACCCAATCTTGTCAGGTTTTCATCAAAAAAGCCTACTTTTTCAAGGCAATTCTTCCTTACTAAAACAGTCGGAATAGAAATATCCGCTTTGCGCAAAAAGAGATACTCAAAGATGATCCCGGAAAGATACCTCTTATCACGCTGGTTAACCCGTATTAACTCACCCTGTTCCGTTATCCTTACAGTATTAGCATGGACTAAACCAACGCTGGGATCGGATTCCAAAACTCTTACTTCTTCTTCTAACCTCGAAGGAAGCCATAAGTCATCGGCATCTAAAAATGCTATAAACTGTCCGCGTGCTTCTTTTAAGCCGGTATTCCTTGCCTTTGCATGGCCTCCATTCGCCTGATAAATATAGCGGATCTTATCCGGAAAACGCCGCACATAGCCTTCAGCAATAGAGCGCGCATTATCTGTTGAGCCGTCATCTACAATTATCAACTCATAATCCTCGTAAGTCTGGGAAAAGACGGACGCTATCGTCTTATCTAAAAATTTTGCACCGTTAAAAACAGGTGTAATAATACTGACGTTAGGCATGATTTTTCTGCTTTTTAAAAAGCCTCATTTTAATTCCTGATAAGAAATAATAAATACCTAGAAAATATATCTTAAAAATCCTATAAAAGATACTGAACCGCATCTTCTCTGCCTCTTTAGGCCAATAGTAAGCGCCAATCCACGGACACATGATAGACGCCATTATATAACACTTGCTTAATTCAAAAAGCTTGTTTTCTCTTCGGAATATTTCTCCAAAATCTATATATGTCTTCGCTTTTCTCAGTAATTGTTTCCAAAAAGGAATATCATAAGCAGTCTCTTTATTACTTATAATATACAAATGATCTTTTAGTCTCAGGCTATGATCTTTAGAAGTATTATTGCTGTGGATCCGATATTTAGCCAAAGGTTGGGAAATATGGCCAAAACTGAATTGTTTTGTAAGCTTAAGCCACATATGGTAATCCTGTGAGATTGCCAAATGAGGGTCAAATAATCCGACTCTATCAAAACAATGACGCCTTGCCATAACGGTCAAAGTATGTATAAAATTCCCATTGTAAAGGACCTCAAACGTATTTGTCGGGTTAATATGTTTCCAGTGGCCAGTAAGCTGACAGTCTATATCAACAACAAAAGTCTCGGTGTAAGAAAAACCGAGGTTTTTCTCTTTATCCATGAAAAGTACCTGAGTTTTTAATTTTTCAGGTATCCAAAGATCATCAGCATCTAAAAATGCTATGTATTCACCTCTAGCAATACGTATGCCGTTGTTACGGGCGGCTGAAATACCCTGATTGCTTTGACGGATGCATTTTATTTTGTCCGGACTGCGCTTACGGTAGAGTTCAATTATATCTTTCGAGCCATCTGTAGAGCCATCATCAATAATTATGATTTCGAAATCGGAAAATTCCTGTTGCAATACAGACTCGATTGCCTCGGCGATCGTTTGTTCGTTTTCATAAACAGGAATAATTACACTAACCCTGGGATCCATGGCTTTTTATCAAATCTTGATAAGTTGACAAAGTGCTTTCTGCGATATTTTCCCAAGTAAAGCGCGCTTCCACTTTTTTTCGCGCATTCAATCCAAGTTGAAGACACAGATCAGGCCTTTCTAAGAGAAATCTGATCTGTGAAGCAAGCGCTTCTGGGGTGGTTTTTTCAACCAGCATCCCGTCAACTCCATGGTCGATGATCTCTTTTATGCCGCCTTTCGCAAAAGCTACAACCGGTTTTTCCATCGCCATAGCCTCGATACAGACAACACCAAAAGGCTCATCCCAGAGTGAAGGTACCACAAAAATATCGGCAAGCCGCATGATAGAAGCAGCATCTCTATGCGGAAGGAAACCAGTAAAAACAATATTGTCACCGCACTCTGCTGCAGATGCCTTTATTTGCCTAATATATGGAGTTTCTATGTTCTTACTATAAGTTACACCGCCCAAAATAACCAATTTTATATATGATAATTCTTTTTTTAATAACTTAAAAGCCTCAATAAGGGCATGCACACCTTTGTATTCCACGAGCCGCCCGGAAAACAAAACGACCCTATCCTTTTCTCTTAAATTCAGGCGCCTGCGAAGTGCATCAGTTTCGTGTTTAGGTATATCGCCAACATTAAGGCGCTTAATATCAGTGCCGTTATAAATCACCTGAACTTTATACTCGAAAAATGGATACCGGCTCAAAACTTCGCTTTTAAGGTAATAGCTGCACGTTACCCAAAGGTCCGCCTTTTCTATGATATCTTTATCCCACAACTTTCCTTCAATCTCTATATTGCTGACATTGTGGACGTGCATAATGATCCTTGCCTTGGGATTTAGCATCCTCATTATGTATAAATATTGTGGACGGGCATGGATATGAATGATCTCAGCATTAACTTTCTTACAATAATTCGCACCCCAGAAAACATAAGGAAGATAATAAAGCCTCGAACGGTCCTTTTTAAAAGGCAGTTTGTAGCTACAGAGCAGGATCTTGGCCAAAATCCCGGGCCGATAAGATCGGGCAACAAAATCTTCCTGCGGGCAGTTATCGAGATCTGGATGATAGACGCAAAGTGTATGCACCGTATGGCCTTTAAGCCGCTTAGCGACTTCATATATCCACGCCTCAACCGCCCCGCCCCTTACAGGCGGTACAGGGAGCTTTTCGGGAGCCATAAAGACAATATTCATCTGATATTCTCAAAAATAATTTTCTTAAAATTCTCAAAAGAATGGTTCTCTTTAACATAGTAGTAAGCCGCATTACCTATCTTTTCTCGTTTGAAATCAGAGGAAACAAAATGTTTTATCGCTGCTTCAAACTTATCAACATCTCCTTGAGAGCCGTTACCCAGAATTTCTCCAACATAGATACCATATCGAGCACAAAGATCGTCAGGGTTTTGGCAGGCTATTACGCACTTGCCATGACTGAAAGCTTCCAAAAAAGAAACAGGTAAAGCTTCGTGAACACTGGTATTAATCACAGCCCAGATGCTATTTAGGAGTTGAGTTTTCTGATCACCTAATACCAAATTCAGAAATTTCAGATTTTTCAACGTTTGATACTTACAAATAATCTCATCCATCCCTTCTTTAAAATGCGTCATCCCGGCCACATAGAAATCATACTCAGGGCAACGTTTAGCAATATCGAAATATAGCCAGGGCCTTTTGACCGGATCTAATCGACCAAGGAAAAGGAAAGAAGGCTTTTGGGAGTATCCTACTTCTAGAATCTCGGGTACCGGAATCGGCTTAGGAAGCAAGAAATGTTTCATTTCATCCATCGGCCCGTAGAGACGATGAGCCACAGAAAACAAATCTTTGAATTCTGCAGATACAAAAATCTTCCGTTTGGATCTCTTGCTTAAATTCAATATTTCTTTGAAAGATGAGCGCTCATTATCAAGCATTCTTTTGAAATCCTGCGGGCAGCTCTTTTTTAAAAATTTCAATTCCAGGGGAACATCACAAATTTTTTCCCAAATGAATTCGTCGCGAGGATCTTTCAACCATATAATCCAAGGCAATGCAGGAAATCCTCTTAAGAAATAATCGTACTGGGATTGATAGCCTATACTGACCACGGCATCGAAATTCTTCGTTTGACACAAAGAAGCAAATTTTAAGTAATTAAGCATGAAGTGCCCCTGTCCTGCCGGGACATAGAAAATATCTGCCTCATGCATTTTCCTGACTTTACTATCCGCCCTCTTCTTATTTATAGTCAAAAGAACAGAAGCGCGCAGACCCTCACTTGCGCGATTAAAATGTTCGGTTACTATCTTTAAAGTCATCCCATAGCCCCCATAACCACCTAACTCGCTATGGAAAAATTCATTAGTCAAGAATCCTAAATGGAACCCAGATAAACAACCTCGCTTGCGTGTCAGAGAATAAAAAATTGCAAAAAAGAAAATAGCGGCATTATAAATGCCTTTCTTTATAATTCTCATGTTAGCTGTCTCAATATATCTACGATACCCTGTAAATTTTTCTTATAGTCAAAATTCTGTCTAACGCGGGATATCACACTTTTCCTCATCTCTTCTCTCTGTTCCTTGCTTAATTCAAATGCCTTCTGCATAGCGTTGACAACGGCAAAATGATCATTTACAGGAGCCAAGAAACCAAGCTGCTGGCTATTCACCACCTCTGGGACACCTCCCGTTTTTGTTGCGATAGGAATGCATCCGGCAGCCATACCTTCAAGCAAGCTTAAAGGTAAACCCTCTATTTCACTCGTCAGCAATATCGCATCAAACATAGAATAAATTTTTGAAGATTCATCACAATAACCAGCGAACACTGTACGATCAGAGATATTCAACAAACCTGCTAAAGTTTTTAAATCAACTTCTTCTTTCCCTTCTCCACATATCACTAGCCAAACCTTCCTGTCATTAGCTTTGTTCACAAATTCAGCAAAAGCCCTAAGTGCGATATCCACACGCTTGATCTTATCCAAACGACTCATCATGCCAAAAACATATGCATCAGAAGGTATACAATATTTATCTCTGAAATGTCTCCTCGCCACATCATCATAAGCATATATTTTCCAATCCACGCCATTAAGAATAACCCTTATTTTTGCCTTTGGATATTTATAGTAAGCGACCAGGCTTGTCTTAATGGATTCAGAAATAGCAATAACCTGACAAGGAAGTTGGCCTTTTAGATAACGGATAAGCATCTCCTTATAACGCCATAATCCCATGCCCGGCAATAACCCATTGAAATGTTTCTCCGTTGTTTTAGGAGGCAAAGGTACTGCAAGAGAATGCTCTATATAAATCAATTTTTTAAAATGCCTTTTGAGGGCCAATATAAACCCTAAATTCCCCAAATTTGGTTCTCCTTTTAAAAGTATACCTGTTTTGCTTTTCAAGTTTTGCATCGTTTCTTTCCACTGAATCTGGGATTCTGCACTGAAGCGATAAAAATTAAAACTGACCTCTTTAAAATCAATGCGTTTGTCAAGAATGTTTCTGAATCGCAAAGAAGGATATTTATTCGAAGAGTATATAAATTCCACGCAGAAGTTCTCTTCCAATAGTATTTTTACCAAATCTAAAGTCTGTTTTTCGGTACCGCCGAAACCTGATGGTTGGGCAATAAGACAAATTGAACGTTGGTTGCTTTGTGCACTTGAGGTGTTCATATTTCGGAAAAACACATTGGTTCAAAACTCTATAGATAGAAATGCTCTAATCGACCTAAGGTCGGCTATTTCCCTCTCCAAACATAATCGCATATGCCTAAAAATCTAATAATCTGTAATTCACAATAAAATCTTTTCCTAATATCTGTAAAATAACGTAAATATCCCCAAATACTCTTAATCAACCATCGGAACATCCAACGAGGAACCCCAAAAATAACTTTTTCTTTTCTAAATGGTTTGAATTTGTTTTTTATAAAAGCAATGGAGCGACCTGACTTAAAATACCATTTCCTGAAATATCCCTGGTTTAATCTTTCTGGCGATGTTTTATGAAAAACGACTAAAGAAGGAAAATACCAAATCGAATATTTCGCCCTAACCATATGACTAAAAAGTGAATCCTCTGCCGGTCCAATCTCAAAAAAGCCTATCTTATCAAAAATACTTTTTCTAAAAGCCATGTTAGCACCTGTGGCAAATTCTATAATCTTTACCTCTTCCCCTTCGTTAATGTCAGGGACTACGGCACGAAGACCATCGGAATACCATCTAGGTTTATTATTATTCCATTGCGCCAGGATTTTTCCAGCTACACAATGAACAGCTGGATTTTTAAATGCAGACTCAATGGAAGAAAGCCAATCGTTGGCCACTAACACGTCATCATCGGTAAAAGCAACAATCTCTCCCGACGCCTCCACTATGCCTCTGTTTCGTGCATAGGATATACCTTGACGATTCTCAAAAATATAACGCAAGTGAGGCTTCAATTTATCATTAAAGCTTTCAACTATCTGACGTGTTGAATCACTGGAATTATTATCCACAACAATAATTTCATAGGCAAAAGCGACGAAAGCTTGTTTTTGTAAAGATCCAAGGGTGTCCTTTAGACTCACACAACGGTTGTAGGTACAAATAATAACTGATATCTTCATTTCAGAAATTAAATCATCTATTCTGACACTATTTTCTAGGAAGCATTCTTTTTTCATATTCCGCGAGAATTTAAAATTTTATGCAATTGTTTATCAAAATATTCAAAACAATGGTACTTCTCAACATATGCCCGAGCTGCACGCCCTAATTGCACACGATCTATTTTAGGACTTGCAAATTTTTCGATGGCCTGCGCAAAACGATCGATTGCGCCAACGTCAAAACCGTTGCCTAATATTTCACCTGTGTATATTCCATAATTTTCGGTTAGCAGATCAGGATTTTGGCAGCTGATGACGGGCTTGCCATAGGCGAACGACTCAAGAAAAGATACTGGAAGGGCTTCGTGAATACTAGTGTTAACTATTGCCCAGACCCTGTTTAATAAATCTTCTTTCTGTTTTCCGACTACCCGCCCAAAAAATTTTAAATTAGGGATATCCCTATATCGAGAAATAATTGAATCCATTAATTCAGGAAAATGAGTTGCACCGGCGACATAAAAATCCATATCTTTGAATTTTTTTGCTAACTCAAAAAAAACCCAGGGCCTTTTGATGGGATCCAGACGCCCTAATAACAAAAAAGATGGTCTGCCGAAAAAATTAGATTCTTTTAACTGGGGGAGGAGCAAGGGGTTAGGAAGAAACTCTCCAGTCAACGTTTCGTCCTCGTAAAGATCGCGCACCCTGTTGACAAGAAAACGAGCTTGCGTAGCGAAAAGAACCCTCCGCCCTAATTTATTACTTTCTTTAATAACTTTTTTAAAAGATAATCTTCGATCATCACACTCACGGAGTATATCGCTGAATCTCTTATTACCTAATGTTTTTAGTTCTAAATCAACCGTTGCGATTTTCTCCCATTCTTTTTTGGAGCGCGGATCCTGAAACCACAAAACCCACGGAATCCACGGATATAAAAGAAGCTGATATTCGTAAGTCGTGAAATACTCTACCGAAATAAAAAGATTGATTCCCAATTCAAGAAACAACTTGGTGTATCGAATATAATTCAGGATATAATTCTTTCTATTCTTTGGTAAAAGAAGCACAGGCGCGCTGTGGTAATTCTCTAATTGAACACCTCGTTCACTGATAGGAACAGCCAATAAGACGCTAGCCTTAAGTTTTGAGTCGGCTTTATTATTAAAATATTCTGTAATGTATTTAACGAGCATCCCATAACCGCCAAAACCCCTTAATTTTACATCGAAGAATTCTTCAGTTAGAAACCCAACCTTTAACGTCTTCCGATCGAGAGAATTCTTAATCTGGATTAACGCAGAAAATAAGAAAACAAGCATCTTATGGATTAATTCTTTGGCTCTTTTCATCGCCTTTTTGTTTTGAATTTGGACAATGTTTTTTTACTCAAATTACCCGTTCCCCAATTGACCACGTTAGAAACATCTCAAACTTTTATTATCAACCCTTGTCCCGTTGAAAGGTAGATCGGTTTCTCTGGTTTGGAGGAAAAGAATTCATCTACGGCACTTTTCAATCCTTCACTACCAATAAAGCCATAATCGTCGAAGATGATAATTCCTCCTTTAGTGAGCCTATCATAAAAAAAGTTGCAACAATCTAAAGCAGATTGATAAATATCAACATCTACATGTATAAAGCAAAAGCTCTTATTTTTAACTGGCTCGGCTGTTTCAGGGAAAAACCCTTTGTAAATTTCAATATGCCCAAACTTGCTCAAAAGTTTTTTTATATCTTCATAACATGTGTCTGAAAATTCTCCGCCTTTCCAATGTGTATCTTTGACTGAATTAGCAACCGGCAAACCACAAAAAGTGTCAAAAAGATAAACTTTTTTACTTTCTCTGCTAGATGTTTCTGCGATCAAACCAGCAGTCCCACCCCTATAAACTCCGATTTCGGCCATATCTCCTTGCAAAGAAAACGAGTGGTGTAAAAATTGATAAATTTGATAGCATCTCTCTTCATCCACAAGAGTATAATTTGCATAAGTATTATAAATATTTTTAAATTGTTTTCTTTCTATCCACAAGTAATCCTTTTTAGGGACAACCAAATCCTTAACGATATGGATCTCAAAACCAAATTTGTTTTTCAGAATCCTATTTATTTCTCCAATTATCTTCATATGATTCCTCATCGACTAAACTCACACAGACCGCCTTTATGCGCTTGCCAGTAAAAATACTTTTATGCTTCTTGGTAAATATCATAGCTAAGCCATCATTCTGATGGCTCGTTTCTGCCCTGCGTTAACAAACTCTACATATTTCTTAACGACCTCGCCGGTCTGGCCATAAGCCCTGACTTCTCCTTTATGCAAGAAGATGCTGCGGTCGCAAACCTCCTGCATCTGCTGAAAATTTTTGTTTGACTTTTCTAACCCATTGGGTCAAATTAGTTCAAAATTTAAAATGTTGTTGAGGGTTTTCTTTTTTTATGACGTTTTTGACGAGACTTACAAATTTAACTGCTGTCTCAAGAGCCCCCTCTGTTTCTGTACGAGAGATAACAATGTCAACCTCATAGGTAAAAATATTGCGCTTGCGGCGCATCCTTTCAAAATGTTCAACGATATTCGCGTATTTTTCTCCCAGACACTTTGACATAAATTCTACTACAGTTCTGTGCCCAGCGCCGTCAGCCGGCCGGAACCCCTTAAGAAGCATGCAAGCCCTCCCTGCCCGCAACATTCCCATATAAGCAACGGTATAAGCTACCCCTTCGTCGATATCAAGATTTGCTTTCGCAGTTATTAAATCCTTTTCGCTGCGTAAAATAAGTTTTTCAACCGCAGTAACGTTGGGTTTTTGTTGTTTTAATAACCCTTTAGCCAAATATTCATTAAGAAATTCTTCATAAGTCATTTTCAGCCCCCTTCAGGAATATTTTTCTGTTTTCAATAAGATTTAAGATAAAGGAATCTTTTTGGGATTTTTTCTTCTTAAATTCATCACGGGTGTATAGCGTATAATTAATTTCTCTCTGGAACATGCGTTCCGCTTTATTGATCTCTCTCACCAGCGAATCTTCATCAATAATACCCATTACAAATAGATCAACATCACTTTTTACATTCTCGCTATTTTTGGCAAAAGAGCCATAAATAAAACATACTTCAACCCCTTCGATCTTGTCCAAGATCTGCCTTAAGGACCCCTCGACCCCCACTGTTTTGAAAACAATACTTTTTAACTCGCTGAATAACGGGTAAGTTTTATCGATGCGAAAATAAACAAGATTGCCTTTTTTTTGAGAAAAAAATATCCCTTCCTCCTCCAGACGGCGAAGTTCCTTGCGGATCATGCTTACAGGAATACCGAGAAGCCGCTCTAATTCCCTAAGATAATATTCGCTTTCGGGGTTCGTGAAATAAAGCCTCAAAAGTGCAGTTCGGCTTCTTGATTTAAAAATTCGAGTGATATCCATAGCGTAACCTATTTATATTACAATTGTAATCTATTTATATTACATTATCCAATAAAATTTTCATCTTTGTCTTATGTCAACAAACTCAACATATTCCTTAATAACATCATCGGTCTGCCCATAGGCCCTGACTTCCCCTTTATGCAAAAAGATACTACGGTCACAGACCTCTTGCATCTGCTGTATGCTGTGAGATACGAATAAGATCGTGGTGCCTTGGGATTTTAATACTTTTATGCGTTCAATACATTTTTTCTGGAAGTTCATATCACCGACGGCCAAGGCCTCATCCACAAGAAAAATATCCAGGTCGCAGTGGATGGCGATGGCAAAACCCAGACGCACATACATGCCGCTGGAGTAGTGTTTCACAGGCGTATCCAGAAACTCCTGAAAACCGGAAAATTCCACGATCGAGTCAAACTTTTTATTGAGTTCAAAACGGTTCATGCCAAGAATAGCGCCATTGAGAAAGATATTTTCGCGTCCCGTGAGATCCGGATGGAAACCTGCGCCGGCAGCAATAAGCGCGCCTAATTTGCCGCGCACAACGATACGGCCCTTGTCCGGCCAAAAGATGCCATTGAGCATCTTTAAAACCGTTGTCTTGCCGGAGCCATTGGGTCCGATCAAACCGAAGGTCTCACCTTTCTTGACCTCAAAAGAGACATCGTCCACAGCCCAAAACTCCAAAGGCCTTAGCAGATCTGAATGAGAACTCAAACCCGCCATATTGCGCAAGATATCGCGTGTGCCATAGACCATGGATTTCTTCTGTTGGCGGCAGAATTTTTTTGAAACTCGCTCAACTTGTATTACCGTATCCTGTGCCATAAATTATATCCTCTCCGTCACGCGGGTCTCTGTAAGATGAAAAAACATGATGCAAAGTGTAAACAACACAAAAGAAGCTGCGCAAGCGATTAGATATCCATTCCATTCAGAGATCGTCCCTGATATCACGATATCCCTGCCTGCAGAAACAAAATAATACATGGGATTGAACTTAGTGATAGTGCCCAACAGCCCTATCTGCGGCCGGCTATAAAGGACCGGCGTCAAAAACATAAGAAACGTCATGACGACCTGAAGGCCATTGCCAACATCCTTGGCAAAAGTATTGAAGAGTGACAGAATAAAACATAGGGCTAAAACAAATAGAAAAAGCGGGATCAGCACAAAAGGCAAAAAAGCGGCACTGGGTGATGGCGCCACACGATAAAAAGCCATAAACACGCCGGTTATAACCAACTGGAAAAGAAGAATGATCGTGGGTTTCCCAAGCGATGCCAGAATAAGCGCTTTTTTTGAAAAATTGATCCTCGTCAACATGGACCCCGCGTTAGCCAAAGCGTTAGCGCCCGATGTGACACCGGAAGAAAATATCTGCCAGATGCTTAAACCCAGGAGCGCAAAAAGAGGATACGGCATCTTCACGTCTCCGATATCAAATACGCCGCTTCTGTTTAAAAGCACGAACGTCCCGATGCTAAAAAGCGGCATAATAAATGCCCAAAAGACTCCGACAAATGATTGTTTATACGCCGCAAAAAAATCACGGCGAAAAAGCTGATACGTCAGATACTTATTCCAGCGGATCTCGTTAAAGATCTCGCGGAAGATATTTAAGTAACCTTTTTTTAAGGTATTATCCGGCTGATAAACGACAAAATTAACTGGCATGAACCCCTTCTTTCTTTTTGAGAATGCGTTTCATCGCATACAGGCCGGCCAGAACTGCTCCGGAAAAACTCTTTGGGCAGAGGATCAAGTCGCTGATATCCGCCGCGCTTTCCGTCCAGCGCTTCTTGTATTCGGCCTCATAACCGAAATCGAAAATCCTGATATTCTCAGGAAACAACTTTTCCAACAGCTTATTGTGAATCACCATACCGGGCGAGAACTCTTTAAAAAATTCGTCATACGCTGTGTCGAACACATAAAAGTGCCCCTTAAAATTAAACCCCACAAGATAAGCGATGGGGGCCTTATTGAAAAAAAGAACAGAGATGTCCAACAAGCCCATTGGGCCCCACGCAAGAAAAAGTGCGCCATAAAACCGCTCGCCTTCTTCACTAGACAAAATAGCCACACCTGAAAGTCCCTGCCAACTTGCCCGCGATATAGTTTTCAAATGGCCAAAAACTTCAGGATGATTTTTTACGTCCTGAAAACGTTGCAACTCAAGCGTTCCTTCTTTTAAAAGCGAGGCCAATTTCTTTTTGTATTCAGCCCTGAACCTGTAGGAACGCCCCTTCAGATACCCTTGCCAATCCCCTGTCATCTCAATATAAGGTGCGATCTTGGGGACAAGACGAAAATACGCTCTCCTTGCCCGAATAGCCTCTATTAGGGAATTCAAGGAATTACTTCCCGCGCGAAAATACGATAGAATAACGAATTTCTTCTCCCTGATAAAAAGATCAGCCAGAAGCCCAGCGGCCTCTGCCTGGTCGCAATCATTTTTCAAGAAGTACCCAATCTCAACCCAATGATTTGGGAAAAAACCGATCGCAGAAACCGGAAAGATCCCCAATTTAGTTCTATAGCGCATAAGCGGCATGAAGCCAACGGCCTCCCGTTCATTCTTAAACATTAAAACAAAAAGCTCTTTACCATCTCCGTATCCCTTCCACCACGCTGTCAGCCACTCATGCCGCAAAAAAGGATTATGTACGCCGCTTGCCTCAAGAAGCGCGTTCCATTCACTGCGCATCTTCTGGAATTTATCAATATCTTTAATGACTTCTATCTGCATAATAGAGCCAAACGGTGAAGTTCGGGATTAGCCAAAGCCAAGGCTTTTTTTCTTACAGTCCGCGAATAATACTCCCTTTCAGTCTTACTGAACTTCTCCCCTTTTAGTTTTTTCAAAAATAGCTCTTTTTGCTTAGGAGAAAAAACCTGTGAGAGCGCATACCCAAGGCCAAATGATTCTTTCTGGGAGGCCAGATCTACTGCGGATTCCCATTCCGAGAAATATCTCTCAAAAACCTTGCGTAAGCGCCCTGCATCAAGCTCCTTACCTCCGACGCTCAAAACCAGGCCCTCTTTAAATGCAAGCAACGCCTTTTTAACATCTTTAGGTAGATAATAGCGGCTTTTTTCTACCTTTTCCAAATTAGGAACATCCGCCCCTGTGAATGCGTAAAGGCCGCATGAAAAAGCCACTAATTTGGAGAAGGCTGTTTTCTCTTTGTCAGACTTAAGATGGCCTAACGCCATCTCAAAATCAAATAGACCTTTTTCGAGGGCAGTCGCGAACATAACAGGAAATCCCTCCCAAAGGCGGAAATCGCGGCTTTCTACTACTTCAGCCAATGCAGCATTAGCATCAACCTCTTTCTCTTTTTCAAAAAGAGGATAACCCAATGATCCGGCTTTTCTAAAAAGTGTTTCATTTTTCATTGTATATGCCTTCTTTCCGGAGCATTTTAAAAAAATGCAACATGTTCTTGTTGACCTTTTCTTCCGAAATATCAAACGATGCAGTTTCCCGGAAACGCTCGATAAGAATATCCATATCAATATCTTGTTTTTTAGCCTTTACCAACAACAGACAATCTTCCATATCGACCCCACTGCCCCTAAAAACCTTGCTGATGATAAGGTCATAAAAATTAAGAATGCCAAGATAGACCGAGCTGAACTCCTTTACCAACAAATGGTTGCCTTCTACAAGCGGCGATTCCAATAATTCGGTCGTATGGATTCTCTTACCCTTGAACAGATCAAAAATAAATCCACCGTCTTTTGCCCAGCCCGAACCGGTAACAGGCTTATAGCCAAGGTCTTTTAAAATCCGGACAAGATAATCATATTCAGTTTCGTTGGGCACCAATAGGTCTATGTCTTTCGTGGACTCTTTTACACCCAAAAGCGTCATGGCGGTGCCACCGCAGGCGATGAGATGCACTTTTCTCTTAAGATAACCATCCCATATTGAAAACGTATCCAATAATCTCTGTTTATCTATCCTAAATTCCATACAATTTATTGTATCTTTTTATACATTTCTTTGTATATAATTATACAATGTATTGGCTTACTTTTCAAGAGCAAATTCTCCTTAGCCTCAAAAGAACCTTTTCAAACGGCAAGAGGCCGAATTTGACTGCTTTTAAGAACGGCATCGGGTCATCCCACACCCACGTGGCCCATATGCGCCTGCCTGTCAAAATACTTTTTAGCCACGCACCCCAGCTCATGCGGCCCTGGGCATGGTAACCTTTAAAAGAAGTCCTGTCCTCGTCAAAAGCTATCCACTTAACGCCTTCCTGGAATTCTGTTTTGGGCGTGACCTTCTCACCCAAAATATCCAGATAAGCGGTCAGTGAAAAATTCTGGCCGCAGGCATCTGGCAGGCTGTTCTGCGCCCAAAGGCGCGGGTTGAGCTCGATCATCTTAAATGTTTCGTCGCGCAGGTCTTTTTTGAATTCAATGGAGCCCACGCCATAGTAGCCGATCTTGTTAAAAAATTTCAGGCCAAGCTCCGCGACTTCAGGTACCCATATACTTTCCACACTGCAGCCAATACCGAAATCACAAGGATACTGACGGATCTTGCGCAATGTAAAGGTCAAAAGCGGCTTTCCGGCTTTATCCATATACACACAGATCTTGTAATGACGCGAATCATCGCCCTTGATTATCTCCTGTATGATGGGCTCGATATGGGCCAAATCATGGATCTCCTGATAAACCGATATGAGCTCTCCGGGATTGTTGACGATGACAGCTTTTTTGTCGCCGAATTTTTTACGCCATGGGCCGGTTGTCAGGCCCTTTAAGATAACAGGATAGTTCATGCGCGGCGCTATGGCTTTCACCTCAACTATATCTTGCGGAAAAAATGTCTGCGGCATAGGCACGTCTGCCTCGATAGCCAGATGATACTGCCCTTTTTTATCAAGTAACTCATCCATCATGGCCTTGTCGGTCATGGCAAATTTCAAGCCCGGATCCAAAGCATCACGATACGCATTAATGAACTCGTTATGCGCGTCGCTCGTGGGCAAAAGCACAGCCGTACCACCAAGTTTTTTAAGTAACCCTTCTAAAAAATCTTTAAAACCCTGCGGATCCTTTTGGACATCAGGACAGATCAAACATTTTGCATAACGCGTGCTCATGCCTGGCCGTTTGCCGTATGAATCAAGCGCATATACACGCACGCCGCCTCTGGCAAGGCTGCGCACGACTCCTAAACCATTGGCCGTCATGCCTAAAACTATCGCAGGTATTTCATATTTTTTTGTCATTTGAAACTCCGCAGTAGATTAACCGCAAATAAACTTATAGGGACATAGGAACCTACGCGCTTGAGTGCCCATACGTCTGCAGCATCTTTGTTACTCCCAAAATCGCACGTAGAAATACTCTCAAAACCTATCTGTTTGCAGAATTCGCGCAGATCGTCGTTAAAATCTTTTGGCCTGCCGTTAGGATAAGCAAAATGCCTGACTTTCAACCCGGTCTCTTTTTCGATCATCTTTTTTGACTCGAGTATCTCTCTCTTGGCATCTTCCAAAGGCATGTTGGTCAAAATAGGGTGCGTTAAGGTGTGCGCGCCAAAAGAAACTTTCTGTTGCGCCATATCCCTGGCCTGCTGCCAATCAAGCATGATAGCCTCTTTATGCTCAATGGGCCCGGCGCCTTCTTCCATTTGTTTCAAATACCTGTCCCTTTCCTCCAAAGGCATATCCTTTAGCCGTTTCAAGGCCTTATTATAGGTAAGGCGTTTTTCTTCAAATGGAGTGTTTGTTGCAAAGATCATCTCTGCCAGCCTGTCTACCCATATCTTTTCCTTAGTGCCTATGAGTCCAGCGGTCAAAAAGATAGTCACAGGCACATCAAATTCTTTTAGGACGGAAAGCGCCAATTCAAAATTATCACGATAACCGTCATCTATGGTTATGGCTATAGTCGGCCTTACAAATGACTCGCCAGCCCTCAAAGTTGCGGCAACATCATCCAAAGGCACTACATCAAAATAACGCTTAAGGAACTTGAGCTCTTTTCCAAAATCGCTTACCAGGTGCGCAACGGTAGGTTCGTTGTCTATAACATTATCCAAATCCTCAAAAAAGCGGTGGTAATTGATGATGACCGCCGGAAAATTCTTTTTAGTTTTAAAAACATAGGTTATGTATAAATGCAAAATGCCTGAATGATACAGAAAAGAACAAACGGTATTTTTAACTATGGTTTTTAAAAACATGAACACCTATCGAGGTCCGACCTCGGTCCCGAACAGCGAGGTCGGACCTCGGGTTAATTTATTTTCTTAAAAAATCGTCCTCAACGCGCTCAATATCGTCTTCCTCGAGATACTGGCCGCACTGGACTTCTACGATCTTGAGAGGCGTGTTTGTCGGATTTTCCAAGCGGTGTATGCCTTTTTTGGGGACGTAGATACTCTGGTTGGCCTTCCGGAAATAAACGTCTCGGTCCACGGTGATCTTGGCCTCGCCCTCAACAACAACCCAATGTTCGCTGCGGTAGAGGTGGCGCTGAAGGCTCAATCTTTTTTTGGGCTCTATCTGAACAAGCTTGACCTTGAACCCGT
The DNA here is from genome assembly GCA_016235185.1 of Candidatus Omnitrophota bacterium. Taxonomy (GTDB): domain Bacteria; phylum Omnitrophota; class Gorgyraeia; order Velamenicoccales; family Velamenicoccaceae; genus UBA9636. The sequence continues at coordinate 8,440 of JACRLT010000047.1, read as the reverse complement.
TGGCGTTATTTATTACTGTGTAGCTGCCCCATGGACGCTTGACAGTCTTATGAGTAAAGTGCTCTGAACGTTTCGCATGTTTGATATGGTCAACGACCTTTTTGACGTCTTCGGTGCGGCCCTTATCACAGACGAGCAAGGCATCGTCGGTATCAACAACCACGACATCTTTTAAACCGATGGTAGCGACTAACCGTCCTTTGCCAAAAACGGAGATATCTTTTGAATCAAAATCCACGCAATCCGCCTGTAGAACATTGCCATTTTTGTCCTTGCCGCAGGTAGCGCTGAATGCGGACCAAGACCCCAGATCGCTCCAGCCTAGGTCCTTAGCAGGGATGACCATGACACGCTTTGACTTCTCAAGGATGCCGTAATCGATTGATATCGCAGAGATCTTGGCCCAGATACGCGCATCCAATTCTTTCGCTTCTACAATAAGCGCCAGTGTGCGATAAAGTTCAGGCAGATGGGCCTTTATCTCATCCAAGATTACGGCCGCTTTCCACACAAACATCCCGGAGTTCCAGAAATAGCTACCGGTTTTGAGATATTTTTCCGCGGTCTTTTTATCCGGCTTCTCCGTAAATTTTACGACCTTGCTGCCCTGCGCCTTTATATAACCATAACCTGTATGCGCAGAGGTCGGCTTAATACCGATAGTGACAAGCCTGTCATCGCCGGCTGCCTCGATCGCTTTTTTTAAGGCCACGGTGAGGCGCTCCGGACGGCTTATGTGATGGTCTGCCGGCAGGACGATCATCAAACCTTGAGGATCACGCTTAAAGATGTGGGCGGCGGCCAAGCCAATGGCTGGAGCTGTATTCTTACCCTGCGGCTCAAGAATGATATTGGCCGCAGGAACCGCAAACTCCGCTACCTGATGCTGGATCTGAAACTTATATTGCTCATTGGAAACGACATAAATGTTCTGGGCCGCAACCAACGGCAAAACGCGCTGGATCGTCTGCTGCAAAAGCGACTGTTTGCCGTTAAACTGTAAAAACTGCTTAGGCTCAAGCTCCCGGCTCAAAGGCCAGAACCTGCTGCCTACCCCGCCTGCCAAAATTACTGCATATGTGTTTTTCATGGTAGAAATTTATTGAGATGAAAGCTTTGATTCAAGCTGGGCCACGCGGGTAAAGAGCTGGTCCTTGGCTTTTATGATGTTGTGCAGGCTGAAATCCAGGCCGTCGAGGCGTTTTTCCACCTCGGCAAACCTAAAAGAATCATCTTTCATTTTCTGGGCTGCCAAATTGAGCGTTGTCCTGAACTCGGATAGCTCGCGGGAAACGGAGTTTAATTGTTTTTTAACGTCTTCCAGATATTCCTTGACCTGCTGGGCATTCTCAAGTGAGCGGGCCACACGCGTATCCTTATCTTTTGCCAAGGCGTAAAATTTCGAGATAAAAATAAAATTGGAAACAAAAAGAACGATCAGCACGAGCCCTAGGACCCAGATATAAATCCCCATGCCGCTCGAGCTGGGTTTAGCATCCAAGAGAGGCTGTTTTTTAGCCTCTTCTTTATCTAACTGGGCCTTGATGGATCTTTTGATCGCTTCTGAATATGTACCCATAAGATCACGCGCAAACCTTAATGTTCTTGAAATGCTCCACGGTCCGGCGAAGGCCTTCCTCAAAGTCAACGCTTGGCTTATATTTGAGGACCTTCTTGATCTTTGATATATCGGCGCAGGTGCGGAAGACGTCGCCTGGACGAAGAGGTAAAAATTTTGGCTTGATGTTCTTGCCGAGGATCTTATTTAGCAATTCTACGAGCTCTAACACTGTATGGTCTTTGCCGTTAGCAACATTAAAGACTTCAAAAGTGATGCCGGGCGTTGTGGCTGCCAGGATATTGGCTTCCACCACGTTATCGATATAGTTAAAATCACGGGATTGCTTGCCATCGCCAAAAATAGGCGGCTCTTCGTTGTTTAAGATGCAGTGGATGAACTTTGGTATGACGACCGCATATTCATCGTCTAATGCCTGCTTGGGGCCGTAGACATTAAAGTAGCGAAGCGCTACGCTTGGCACGCCGAAAAACTGCGCGTAGATCTTGCAATAGTATTCGTTAGCGAGCTTTGAAAGCGCGTAGGGCGAGATCAATTCAGGATAAAAATCCTCTTTTTCGGGGAAACGGGTGACATCGCCGTAAACAGAGCTCGACGACGCCAGGACAAACCTCTTGATCTTGGCTTTTGAGGCAGCCTGGAGCATATAAAGAGTGCCATTGATGTTGACGTCATTGTAGCTTTCAGGGTCTTTCATGGACTTGGGCACCGAGCGAAGAGCCGCCTGATGAAGGACAAAATCAATATCCTTGCACGCCTCATCGCAGGTTGCCTTATCGCGGATGTCGCCCTTGATGAATTCAAAGACCTTGGGTGTCAATGCCTTTGTCATGCATAGATTTTCCATTTTACCGCTTGAGAGATTATCCAGGACGCGGACATAGTGGCCTTCCTTAATAAGTTTATCAACGATATTGGAGCCGATGAATCCCGCCCCGCCTGTTACAAGAAATCTGCTCATTTATGCTCCCGTTTTTATAGTTTGACTACTTTTGCACTCTTCGTCTTAATTGCGTTGCGGGTGTCGAGGATAAGGTCAGCGTGCTCGACTATCCACGGATAATCGTATTTCACATGATCAGTGATAACAACTACACAATCGCTCTTTTTTAAAAGCTCTGGCGTAAGTTTGACGCTTTTCATTTTAAGCTCACCCTCCCGAAAGGATGCCACATGAGGGTCATTATAGGAAACATCCGCGCCTTTTTGGCTTAAGGAGTGGATGACCTCAAAGGCCGGGGATTCGCGATAATCGCTGACGTTCTTCTTATATGCTACGCCGAGGATAAGGATCTTGGCTCCCTTGATACTCTTACCTCTCCCATTCAATGCATCGCCGACTTTTCGGGCCACGTATTCCGGCATGGCGCCGTTGATCTGTCCGGCTAATTCTATAAATCTTGCTTCAAAGCCAAAAAGGCGCGCTTTCCACGATAGGTAGAACGGGTCTATCGGGATGCAGTGCCCGCCCAGGCCCGGTCCCGGATAAAACGCCATAAAGCCGAATGGCTTTGTCTTAGCCGCATCAATGACCTCCCATACATTGATACCCATCTTATCGCACATCAAAGCCAGCTCATTTACCAGGCCGATGTTAACGGCCCTGAATGTATTTTCAAGAAGCTTGACTGTCTCGGCTACGCGCGTGGATGACACAGGAAAGACCGTTTCAATGGCTAATTCATACAGCGCTTTTGCGGCCTCTGTACACGCCGCAGTCACACCGCCCACTACTTTAGGTATATTTTTGGTGTTATATGACGGGTTGCCCGGGTCAACGCGCTCCGGAGAAAACGCGAGATAAAAATCTTTTCCGACTTTTAACCCCTTGGCTTCGAACATAGGCAAAAGCACCTCATCAGTCGTGCCGGGATATGTGGTACTTTCTAAAATAATAAGCTGGCCTCTTTTTAGATAGCGCGCGATCTGCTCGGCGCTCTTTACGATATAAGAAATATCCGGTTCTTTGGTCTTACGCAAAGGCGTAGGCACGCAGATATTTATGGTATCGACGTTCATCAGAGCGCTGTAGGCGGTTGTCGAACTCAACATCCCTTTTGAAACCAGGTCTTTGACCTTCTGCGTAGGGACGTCCTGGATATAGGATCTCTTGGAATTTATGGCATCCACTTTCGCCCGATCCAGGTCTATACCCACGACTTCTACTCCCGCCTCGGCCAATTCAACCGCTAAGGGTAACCCTACATATCCAAGCCCTATTACTGCGCTGCGTATTTTTTTCTGCTTGATCTTCTCTACTAACTTCATCTAACCCTCCAATTTATAACCTACACAATACCTTTGCTAAACCCAAAATTTTAGGGATAAAAATAATGATGCCGATGACAAACGCATTTGTTGCGGCGATAAAAACACCTCCTGCAATAATATCTTTTAACAATTTGACATCGGGGTGATAACGGTCGCCATGGACAAAATCCAGCAACAGCTCAAAAGCCGTATTCGCCGCCTCTGTTATAAGGACGAGCGCAATGGAAAAAATGACAAAAATAAATTCAATTGCTGTAACTCTGAAGGCAAAAGAACAAACAACGGCCATCAATGCGAACATGCAATGTATCTTCATGTTACGCTCGGTCCTAAATATAAAACTGATGCCTTCCCACGCCAGTTTAAAACTTTGAAACAGTGTCCTCTTATACATGTCGCCTCGCTCCTTTTTAGCTCTTAGCTCATGGCTCTTAGCTATTAAGCAATTACTATGAGCTATCAGCTAAGAGCTCATTCCTGAATATATCTATAGGTACCTATAGATATATTCAGGAATGTGATACTCGATATGACTTAGGCAATAGCCGAGGATCTTGACTTTTGAGGTATGCAGCCTGTCCTGGGCATGTAAGATTATGCCTTTTTGAGTCCTGCCGGCCTGCAAAACCATGAGTGCACCGTCACAAAGATGGGCTACTACACCCGCATCAGCTACAGGAACGACAGGAGGACAATCAAAAAATACATAATCATACTGTTTTCTGACTTCTGAAACAAAATTCCTCATCTTCGCCGAGCCTAAAAGTTCTGCCGGATTAGCAGGCCTATTGCCGGAAGGTAAAATATGAAGATTCTCGATACCGATATTAAGCAATAAGTCTTCTGTTTTCGCGCCTTCGTTTAATATGTCCGCAAGGCCGTTGTGCGGGGCAAGCCCTAAAGCTTTTGCGAGCCTGCCCTTCCTTAAGTCCGCATCCACCAGGAGGACAGATTCTTTGTTCAAGTCACGGGCAAAGGTTATGGCAAGATTAATAGAGGTTATTGTTTTCCCCTCTCCATGGATCGCGCTCGTGATAGCCAAAACTTTGGGTGGAGCAGCCTTATTGATCGACTGGATATTGCTGCGCAAGATCCTGTACTGCTCGGCGATGGGAGACGTAGGGTCAAAATAAGCCAGGACATGCGGATCTATCTTTGAATCCGATACCGTCCTGACTACATAGGGCTTGGCCTCTTCTTTTTTCTCTACCCGCTCTATCCTCTTTTCAGCTGCTTTTCTTATTGCTTCGGTGAACTTTCCCATGGCTTCTCCTTAGTGTAAAAAACCTTAATGACATGCGTCGTATTTAGCGCAGGCTTCGCAACAGATCTGCTCTTCGCCCTTCTGGCCCCGCGTCCACTTTGTCACGCAACCGTTATGATGCTGGCAGTGGACACAACAAAATGTCTGTAAGACTTCCTCTTCTTCTTTTAATTTCAGGTGCGATTCGTTTACGACCTCGGTCATGAGCACCTTATCGATCGTCTTCTTCTCATAGACAAAACCGCTTAACAGCGCATTGTCGCAGGCATAGTTGACCAAACGCGGGATACCTTTTGAAAACTGATACGCGATTTCCAAAGCTTCAGGCGTAAATAAATGCCCCATGGAACCATTGCATGAAGCGGTTTTAAGACGGTGATCTACATATCCCATCATCTCTTCTTTTGTCAACGGGTAGAGATGGTAATGTACTGCGACCCTCTGTTTGAGCTGTTCGAGTTCTTTCAGTTTAAGTTTCTCTCTTAATTGAGGCTGGCCCATCAATACGATCTGGATGAGTTTATCCGTATCCGTCTCCAAATTAGACAACATGCGGAGCTCTTCTAAAACAGAAGGCGTTAAATTCTGCGCTTCGTCTATGATCAGGATAACATCCTCTCCGGCCTCCATCTTACTTATAAGGTAATCGTTCAACTGGGAAAGAAGCTTGATCTTCGTACCAGGTTTATAAGGTACGCTCAAATCCTCCAATATCGACATCAAGAGTTCTTTAGCGTTTAAATGCGTATTGGTTATCATAGCGATCTCTTTTTTGTCGCCAAGCTTACCTAAGAGCGTACGGCAGACCGTAGTTTTACCGGAGCCTATCTCGCCGGTGATAACCACAAAACCCTTGTGCTCGTTGATGGCATAAAGCAGCCTGTCCAAGGCCTCCTGATGCTTAGGGCTAGGGTAAAAGAACTTCGGGTCAGGGTTGTTATTGAACGGTTTTTCTTTTAAGTGATAGAATTGCTCGTACATGGCTTTATTTCCTCAAGAAAGAATATAAACTGGATAAGACGATCAGCAATAAGCTTGCAACTGTAAAGACGGTCGTCCTGAACCTGTTTTTTGCCCTGGTTACGGCAATGTCCTCTTCTGTCAGGATCTTAGAAATACCTCCCAGGATAGGAATATCCAAAAATTCCTTGGCCTCGTCTATCCCAAGAAAAGAATGGTCTGTAAATTCCAGCAAAAGAACTATTCCAACGCCGCAAGCACCGCCTAAAAATAACCCCATGATCATAACAAGGAACTTGTTGGGTTTAATGGGCCTTAAAGGCAATCTCGGCGGGTCAAGGACAGTATAGCGCGTGCCTTGTTTAGAGGCTTCCAGCCGCTGGGTGATCTTTGCTGTTTCCAGGCGCGACAACAACATGTTATAAATATTCTCGTTGACCATGGCATCGCGCGCTGTTGTAGTATCAAGTTTGTCCAAAAGTAAAAGCTGGTATATGTTCTCATTGGAACCTGTGTGTGCCGGGTTGACCTGATCAAGCGGCACGATAGACTTGGCATTTGCATCCACGCTCAATCCCTGGATAGCTGCGTCGATCTGTTGTTTTATGAGGCCTTCGTAACCCGTATTTGAACCAACGGGCATAGGCTTGGCCTTTTCAACATCGAAATTTACATCCGTCAGGTCCTTCTCCGCTTCCACTATCCTTGCGCGCAGGTCCTTGACCATCGGGTGTTCTTCCGTCGAATCTACGAGTAACTTTTTGAGATTGTCTTTCATGTCCGCAATCTCGGACTCCTTGATCTTGCGGCGGTATACCTTGATCTGGTCCTTCAAAAAACTAATAGCGACTGAAGACTCCTTTTCCTGCGTGCGCATATTCTCTTCTATGAAGATCGCATTTACCGTCTGTACCACCCTTTTGGCCTCGGCGGGGTCCTTGCTTACATAGGCAATACGTATAAGGCTCGGACCGTTCATTAAAACCTTGATCTTATTACGGAGGCCTAAAACCAACTGCTCGAATTGGATCTGGGTCTTTACATTTTTATCAAGGTCAAGCCTCTCTACCAGCTGGACCAGGCTGTTCCAACCCAATATCTGCTCTCGTATCGTTCTCATACGGCTGACGATATCCACCGAGACGGCGATGCCGCTGATCAATGGGTTAAGGGTCTTTTCTTCCTCGACCAGCACAAGGCTGGAAGATTCATACTCTTTGGGCAAAAATGCGCCGGTAATAATACCGGCCACAACGCCTATGACCGCAGGAACAGCCAACAGCCACTTGCGCCTGAAAAATATCTTTAGATAACGTAAAGGTACCTGTGCCGCGTTTGAAAATGATTCGCTCATTGTCGCAATCTCCTTTAGACCCTTTCTGGGTTATTTAAATACCGCCTGTAGCGGCCCTTCTTAATGTATCGCTGGAAGCCACCGGAGCGGTAATCGGACTGACCACGCGCATGATCTTTGCAAAGACAGTGGCCGGCACTACGAGTACGTCTCCGGGGAACATAATCTGGTCTAGATTCAATTTACCTTCATAAAGAAGGGCGTATAAATCTATCGTTTTTATTTTTGGTTTACCGCTCTTGTCAGGCCTTATCAACTGTGTCCTTCTCATTGATGCCGATAAAGTCGGCAGGCCGGCCTGGACCACGGCTTCCCGCAAGGAGATCTCGTCTGCCTTCATATAATACTTGCCTGGCGCGCCAACTTCGCCTATGACATAAATGATCTTGCTGCGGTAATCTAAGATAGTGACTTCCACATCGGGACTAATGATAAATTTGCTCAAAACCTGTATTATCTTGTCTTTGACCTCTGTCTTGGTAAGGCCACGGACTTCTATATCTCCGACAAACTTGTACTGGACCTTACCTTCGGCATTAATGATAAATTTATCGCTGAATTCCGGGTGGCGCCTAACTATGATCTCGATCACATCGTCAGGGCCCAATGTATAACGCGTGGGTTCGCTTATGCCGCTCTGTGGCACAACGGTAGGCAGAGGCATAACCTTTTTTGCAACAACAGGAATTGTCTCATCTTTTGCCTTTACCATTACGGCTTCGCTTTTTGCCTCTTGCGCCGGAACCTGGGTTTTAACTTCTCCTACGACAGCCGCAGCCTCCTGGATGGCCGGTGCCACATTTTCCTCTTCTACGATCTCAAGATCAGCAGCAAAAGCCGCGCTCCATGAAACTAAAACCAATATTCCTAAAACGATAAAAACCTTTTTCATTTTCTTCCTCCTATGTTAAAAGTCAAATATCTCTACTCTAACGGCTGTGTTGTTATAGACTTGGCGCTAATTTAAATTTGTTAAAGTCCTCGAACACCCATTTATTCTTTAGAGTACGAT
>JACRLT010000050.1 GCA_016235185.1 Candidatus Omnitrophota bacterium | reverse complement strand
GGGGTCAATGAAGCCCCAGGTAAACGATACAACCTATAACCTATCTACTCTCCAGACCATTCGAGCTACTATATCGATAATCCAGAGAATTCACCAACTCATTTGACTTTTATCGTATCATCTCCTTGATTTTGTATATTTCAGGTTTTTATTCCCTGCAAAATCAACTCCGAAGCTTGTCCCCACTGTTTCGTTTTGCTTTCGCAAAGCGAAACAAAACGGTGGGGACGTTTAAGCAAGGGGTCACTCAGACCCTATTTGTCGCTATACTCTTTCATTTTCTTTGCGGCTATGGCAGGCAGGACAGCCTTGATACGCACGCCGTCGTTAGCGTAATTGATCTCTTTCACCTTGCCTTCCCTGTAGACAAAATCAACCAGCTCCATTTTATTAAGCGGCAACAGGAGGTCTACCTCGCTGGAGTAGCCGACCAACTTTTCTTCTATTTTTTTAAGAAGCGTATCGAGGTGCAGGCGCTTGAGCGCAGAAATAGCCACGCTGTCAGGCGTATCCTTAACTAACCGTTTTAGTTTTTCGTCATTATCAAGGAGATCTATTTTATTAAAAGCCAACACAGCTTTCTTTCCAGCCGCGCCCAATTCTTCCAGGACCGCCCCTACAGCATCAAAATGCTCCTTGGCTTTAGGAGAACAAATATCCAGGACATGCACCAAAAGATCTGCTTCGACCACTTCTTCTAATGTGGCCTTAAAGGCCTCGATCAGATGATGCGGCAGCTGCCTTATAAAACCCACTGTATCGGCCAGTATTACTTTTTGGTTATTAGGCAGGGAAATTGCCCGTGTTAGCGGGTCCAATGTCGTAAAGAGGCCCTGGCTTACCTGCTGTGTGCTTCCGGTAAGCGCATTAAACAAGGTAGATTTGCCTGCGCTCGTATAACCCACAAACACAACAGTCGGCAAAGAAAATTCATCCCTCTTCGTCCTTGTGGTAGTCCGCCTCAACTCAAGGCCCTTTAAATCCTGTTTTAGCCTGATTATCCTGTCGCGGATACGACGCCTGTCTTCCTCAAGTTTTTGCTCACCCGGGCCTCTTGTGCCTATGCCTCCGCCCAGCCTTGAAAGTTGCGCGCCTTTGCCGGCCAATCGCGGCAAGCTATACTCCAATTGTGCCAACTCCACTTGAGTCTTGCCTTCAGGGCTTCGGGCGTGCTTTGCAAAAATATCAAGGATAAGCTGGGTCCTATCCACGACTTTGACTCCAATAATTTTTTCAAGATTACGGTGCTGTGTGCCGCTTAGGTCGTTATTGAAGATAACTAAACGGGCCTTTTTTTCTTTAACAATCAAAGCCAGTTCATCTGCTTTGCCGCTGCCTGCGTAAAGGCCGGCTGTTGGCGCATCGCGGTGGGAAACATCTTCTGCCACGATCTGGGCGCCGGCTGTCTTAGCCAGTTCCTTTAACTCATTTTCGCGCTCGACCACGTCCCAGGTGGTCTTGTCGCTCTCAAGTTTTACCGTGACTAATATCGCTCGTTCCTTCATTTTGCCTCATTCAGGTTTATTCTTTACAAAATGAACTCCGAAGCCTATCCCCACTGTTTCGTTTTGCTTTCGCAAAGCGAAACAAAACGGTGGGGATGCCTAGGCAAGGAGTCATTTATCCAATGCCTTATATATTTTTTCAGCTACGCCTTGCAAATCCGCATTCTCCGCTACATCTATCCACTCAATATCTTTATTCTTGTTGAACCAGGTCATCTGGCGTTTGGCATAACGGCGCGTGTTCCGTTTGATCAGGCGCACTGCTTCTTTAAGATTATATTGCCCTTTCAAAAAACCATCCATCTCACGTATGCCTATGCACATATAGGCGGTGCGGCTTGATCTCTTCTTAAGTAAACGCTGTACCTCATCCAACAACCCGGCATTCACCATAAAATCAACGCGCTGGTCAATGCGGCTGTAAAGATCAGCCCTGTCGCGTCTTAAACCAAAAAAAAGAACATCGTGATCCTCTGCCACACCTCTTCTTTGTTTTTGTAAGACCGATATCGGCTTATTCGTTAATTCAAAAACCTCTAATGCCCTTATAATACGCCTGGCATCATTACAGCCGATCTTAAGAGCTGCTTGCGCATCTATCGTTTTCAAGCGCTCATACAAAAAACCGATGCCGTTCTTTTGCGCTTGCGACTGGAGGGTTTCTCTGACTTTTTGGCTTTTTGAATCAACTTCAAATATGCCGTAGAGCAAAGAATTGACATAAAGGCCTGTCCCGCCGATGACAACAGGGGTTTTTTTCTTTTTTATTACCTTGTTTATCGCTCTTTTAGCGCCGCTTACAAATTCGGCCACGCTATACTCTTTTGTCGGGGCCAAGATATCGACTAAATGGTGAGGGTATTTGCGGCGCAGTTTCAGCGGCAGCTTATCCGTTATAATGTCCATGCCGCGGTAGATCTGCATTGAATCCGCAGAGATAAACTCGCAAGGCAGAAGTCCTGCCAACGCCAAACCCACTTGTGTTTTACCTGCGCCTGTGGGACCTGCGATAAAAATTATCTTATTATTAAGGGAAGATCTTAGCAAAGTAGCCATCAAGCTCTAATTTCTTTTTCAACTCTTCGGCTTCGGCTCGTGACTCGAATTTGCCTATGCGGATACGGCAGAGTTTTTTTCCGGAAAGCATGCATAAAACAGAATAAACGTCATAGCCCTTGCCTTTGAGCTTGGCTATGAACTTTTCAGCATTGTCATAATTGGTGAATGCACCGACCTGGACCGTATAAAAAGTATCGTGGCCCTCCAGGCGCTTGGCATCTTTGGCCTCAAAAGACTGCGGGAATTCCTGGCGTAATTTATCAAGATACTTCTTGAATTCCTTCTCGTTATTTAGTTTTAAATTGACTTCGGCAAGCCGAAAATAAAGAGTGGCAAGACGTTTTTTAGAAGGATTGGTAACGTAAAATTCCGTATAAGCCTTCAATGCTTCATGGTAATTTTCCTGTAAAAGCTCCACATCGCCAAGAGCAAGATAGGCATCTTCGTAATAAGCGCTGCCTTTGTACTTCTCCACAACGGCCTTAAAATTTTTCTTGGCTGTCAGAAAATCAAAGAGATTAAGGTAACTGGCGCCTGTAAAATAATTTGCCTCGGATAGGATCTCGGGGTCATTTGGATGGTCTTTGACGACAACGCCGCACTCCTCTATGGCCTGCCAATATTTCTTTTCCAGATACAAGGATTTTGCCCGGTCAAGGACACTCTGCGCAGAAACAGAAAAACAGAAGACAGAAGACAGAAAACAGAAAATAGAAAACCAAAAAACTATTATCTGTCCTTTGCCATCTGTCCTCTGTCCTCTGTTATTTGTCATCTTACCACTGTCCTCTTTTTTTTAGATATTTCCTTCTGTAATTTCAGGAGCTCCGAATGCCGTCTTTCTTTTTCTTGCCGAGGCACATCATCCGGCATCAAAGATGCTTTGGTATTCGGCCTGGGCGAATACTTAAAGATGTAGGCAGAATCAAAACGCACTTGTGCCATCAGGTCCAGGGTCAACCTGAAATCCTCATCACTTTCCCCTGGAAAACCAACAATGACATCCGTACTCAATTGCCCATTATACACGACAGAACGGTACTGGTCTACTAACTCAAGATATCTGGCTCTTGTGTATCCCCTGTTCATAGATTTCAAGATGGCGTCCGAACCGGACTGCAGCGGCATATGCAACTGCTTCTTAATGACCGGCGTGTCCCTCATCGTCTCGAATAATTCAATCGTAGTATCCTTGGGATGGCAGGTGAGAAACGACAGGCTCTTTAACCCTTCATTTTCACTCACCTTCTTAAGCAGATACACGAAATCAACTTGTGACATGTGGCCTGTGACTTGCGACTTATAAGAGTTAACATTCTGGCCCAACAACGTGATATTTTTCAGGCCGCAAGCCACCGCCTCCCTGGCTTCTTTTAAGATATCCTGCGGAGCCCTGTGCGCCAGCCTTCCCCGAACATAGGGCACAACGCAATACGTGCAGTAGTTATCGCACCCTTCGGATATGACGATATACGCGTGATCTTTTTTTTCATAAAAACCAGTGTGATAGATGGCGTCTTTGCGCTTTTTTTCCGAAACTGCCACTACCTGTCTTTTGTTGCGTATCGCTTCTTCCAAATACAGGGCGATATTATCGATCTCACTTGGGCCGCAGACTATATCAACGTTTGGCGCCCGCCTTAATATCTCCTTTTTGTAATTCTGCGCCATACAGCCGACGAGGCCGATAATTTTTTTCTTGCTTTCGGCCGAGGAGTCCCCCCTGTTTTGATTTCGCGCGCCTTTTGCGCGAAATCTAGGGGGGGCAAACTTACCGATCGCGCTCCAGACCCTTTCCTCCGCATGCTCACGCACCGAACAAGTATTAAAAAGCACCACATCCGCGCGCTTCGGGTCATCAGTCAATTTATAGCCCTCGGCAACAAGCAGGCCTTTTATGACCTCCGAATCCCTCACATTCATCTGGCACCCATAGGTTTGGAGAAAAATTTTCATAATTTTTTTCCAAACCTGGACATGGGTGCCCCCGCGATTAGGTTTCGAAGAAACCTGCGGGGGCATCCTTTATAAAACTCTATTACTTCTTTCATATATCCTTATCAGTGCCTCTTTCTGAGCTCTTGTTAACTTCTTAATTCTTCTTTCACCAATCAAAGCATTTTTATAATATCGATATTCCTTAGCATATGCCAACCTAACAGGCAGCTTCCCTCTAAGATACTTCGCTCCGTGGCCAGAATTATGAAGTTTTATCCTCGCCTCTAAATCATTCGTATATCCTGTATAATAATAGCCATTAGTGCATCTTACGATATAAACATAAAATATTCCTTCTCGCTTAATTGTCCTACTTTTCATAATTTTGAGCCAAAATATCGCGTACGTTCATCGGCTCCTAACGATAATGGAACCGTCCCCGATATTTGCATAGAAGACATTCTCGGCTCTGTATTCATCAGCATCCTCTGGGTCAGCGCCTTTAGTGGATGATAACTTGTGATATAACTCTGCGAAGGCGTCAGAGATGTATTTCAGAAAGATAAGGCCAAGGACCACGTGCTTATACTCGGCAGCATCCATGTTGTTACGCATTTTATCCGCTGCCTGCCAGAGTTTGGCCTCAAAATTCAAATCACCGTTTACCTTTTTTGTCTTTGCCATAATATTCCTCATTTACTCTTTGCTTTTTGCCTTGCTTTGTTTTTCTTCTTTTAAAATTGCGGAGATAGAAGCGCTAATTTCCTCAAATGAAACCGAATAATAATTCCAGACCTCTTGCAATAGCGAATGATATTGAAATGCGAAAAGTGATAATCTGATGCCCACCAGTAATTCATGTTATCTCGCCATAGTTAAAGTATCTGGCGTTCCGCCGTATAAATCCGGAGTCAAATTCGACTGCCAGTATCTCTTTGAATCAACATCTATTATCGTCAGCTTACCCGGCCAACCAGCTCCAGTATCAATATTCCAGACATTACATACATGAATCGGCTGTAGCGCATTGTAAAGCTCCGTTGTTGTGTGGCCGACAAATATATCCTTATACTTGCCTAATTGGCATTTACGACCAACTATGTGCTTCTTCCATGCCATATCAAGGAGAGTTCTATCCCAAACTAACGCTTGTGCGCTATGGCTTTTAAGTAATACATCGGTATTGAATCCGCCATGCACGAAAATCTGCTCTTCACGTTCAATCCAGAGTTGTCCGCCCTTTAAAAAATCGATATGCGCCTGCGGCATAGGGCCGCCGTTATATGATGCCATTGTCCGATCACCGCCCTGACTCGTCCATATCTCCGGCTTATCGCCACGCAATGCCCAGTCCAGGGCCCACATATCATGATTGCCAATGACCAGATCACAGTGCTTAATCTTTAATAGCTCATCAATGCACTGCCTGACTTCCGGATACCCGTCACAAACATCGCCCATCACAATCAGGCGATCTTTCTTGTAATCAAACTTGGAGCGCTCAAAACACTGCATCATTGCCTTATAGGCGCCATGGATATCACCTATAGCGAAGGTTTTCATCCCCATCCCCTCGGCGACTTCCATGTTTTATCGAACTTTCCATTTTCGTTAAGCGCCATAATGGGCTCAAAAAGAAAGTTCTCTATTTCTTTAGCCGTATCAGACAAAGTTTCCGGCGCGTGCTGAATATCCCCTTTTTTCAAAAACGCGCTCCAAAGCGTCTGCCTGTCGGATTTCTCATCATAAATTTCATCAGCAAACAAAGGTTTCTTATTAGGGATATCTGTTTTTCTATTATTAAACGTTTTCTTTATCGCGCTGGCAATATTTGCCCCCTTAAATTCAAATTGCCTCATCATAAGCCAGATATCATAAAAATCTTTCATCCGGCTATTCAAAAGACCGAGTTTAATCATGGCTTCAAATTTTTCACTGATAACACTTTCTTGAGGATATCCAATTAAATGCGGTTTTGGAAAATCCAAAATTACCGGATAATCAATGACCTTAGTCTTTGGATACACGATATCGCCAAACCCCACGTCGATCTGCATCGGAATTTCCGCGCGATCTAAAAATCCGGTGAATTTCACACGCACCCCTTCATAGTCAGCGTCTTCCTTGATCTTCATCCCTTTAACCGTTTGAGGGTCAAACTTAAGCCCATCGGGATCCACGCTGGTGTCGCATACGTCTTTCATCACTCTTTCGATAGTCGCGACCTCATTATCAAAACGGGCTAAGAAATCAATATCGAGGGTTGTGCGCCTGTCAGGTATCTGCCATACCGCGAATAAGAGCGCTCCCTTTAGGACGAATTTATCAGCGTATTTTGATTTACTGAACCGGTAGAGAAATCTCTCCATGCCGTAATACTGCATTACTTCCGCAAAAGGACGATTTGTTTCTTGCGCCTTATTTTTAAGCCGGGCCTTGATTGAGGCTTCGATATTCTTTACTTCTTTTTTCATAGCATGGTCTCTAGTATCGGTTTAATGATTCTGTCAACTCGGCAAATCTTGGCATACTCCATGACATCCTTAGGTTTAACGTGTTTTTCGGCAACAGCAATCTTAAGCGCTTCTCTGGCCACATTTATTCCAATTCTATTACGAAATTTAAAACAATCAGCCACGGTCTTCGCGAGACTGTAAATCTTAACAGGGTGACCGTCAATCTCGTGTTTTTCAACGCCTGCTTTCCATGTGTCCGGTGAAAAACGATAGAATTTTACAGGTGGATATTTTATCCTGTTCGCGCGTGATCCCGTGGGAATAGCGATATCCACAAACCGAGGTATTTCATTGGTCGCCTTGTAGAAATATAGCGCGGATAGCAGACAAATCACGCCCTTTGAGGTTTGGAGTGAGACGATAACATAATCCGGATGAGATCCGATAGTATCCCCTACGAGCCTATACAGCCCCTTGCCTATTTTCTCAATCTTCTTTTCTTTTTCATTCTTCTTGATTATATCGGGATGAAATCCCGCTTTTCGAATTGAAGAAAATCGGGCCACTCCGCCATGGCTCTTAAAATATTCAATTATCGTGTCTGTTTTTGTCCGCATTATGCCTCCGTATTTTATGTCAGCAGTTGTGCATAAGTATATACATTTAGTCCGAACTTGTCAATACTTTTCTTATGGCCTAATTGCGTTATTTACCAGAGATGTGGATTTTACGGGATGCGGGATTTTGAACTAAAGGCGGGGTCTATTTTCTACTTCTCCGCGACAACGAGCATTTCGAAATCTTCAGTGGTCAACTTATCGTTTCTTGAAAAGGCTCCGAGTTTCGCGCCAAAAATGTCGATTTTTTTGAACCCGAGCGATTTTAAAAGCCATGTGAGTTCACTCGGCACATAGTAGCGCTCGTTGCATTTTAATTCCTTTTTATTTCCCGCGTCATCTTCGAACACAACGGTATTGTGGTCTCTGAAGGTCATCAGATCAAAGGAGCAGTCTTTACACGCGGAATTGCCTTCTTTGGCCGTGGACTCATAAAATTCTTTGACGGAATGAAAAAGCGGAAATAACCCGTTCAATGTCGTGAATATAAACTTGCCCTTATCTTTTAACGCCTTTGTCGCGTTTTTTAATATTTCAAAATTCATCTCATCCGTCTCCATTAAAGAAAAACCGCCCTCACAGAGCATAATCGCCAGATCGAATTTGCCCTCAAACGGAAGGGCCCGCGCGTCATGTTTTTGAAAATCGACTTCCACTCCCTGCTCTTTTGCTTTCTCCATCGCTCTTTTAAGCTGTGACTCAGAGAGATCGATGCCGGTAATCTGATAACCCCTTTTAGCCAACTCAATAGAGTGACGGCCGGTGCCACAACCTATATCAATAATCTTCAAAGATTTATCGTATCCGATCTCCTGCTCAATAAAATCGCATTCGCCGATATTCCTTAGCATATGCCAACCTAACAGGCAGCTTCCCTCTAAGATACTTCGCTCCGTGGCCAGAATTATGAAGTTTTATCCTCGCCTCTAAATCATTCGTATATCCTGTATAATAATAGCCATTAGTGCAAACGGCAAACTAAAATAAAAACCTAGGCACCTTTAAGACGCCTAGGCTAATGCATCCTATTTACTTCTAAATTCCAGCTTTCTTAAAAGCGCTTTTGACGAATTTGAGATATTCAAGACTGTCCTTCTCTCCTACAAAAAATCCGCCGTCATAAAGGTTAACGTTGCGTTCCTGTCTCATCTTATTGCCAAGCACAAGGATATCTTCATCTTTAAGTAGTTGGCTAAGTTTTTCCAGAATCTTGATATGATGACCAGTCGTACTTCTTACTTTGAACCCTTTTTTAGCAATGAGCTCGATACCTAATTTTATAAGAGCATCGTAACTGAACTTAAAAATGACATCAGGAACGTCCGATGATTCAGCAATCTTAAGATCATGCAGGGCGGACTTTAAGAATTGATCGATTTGTTTTTCTTCAAATGCCAGTTTTTGAAAGTGTTGACTCTCAAAATTAATCATACAAGCCTTATAATTTTAGTTTTAAAGATGCTGTTTATAAATGGGTCATTGCTCCTTTTCTTAGTCACGAATTCCTTTGTACTTAAATTCGTTACATTAAATTCCCTACCTGTATCTTTCTGTAATCTTGCGATAATTCTCTGCAATTCTAAAACAGAATGTGTACCAATAGCCAATAGATCTATATCGCTTGAAGAATCCATTTTGTTACTTGCGTATGAACCGAATAGATAAGCTTCCTTAAGCCCTTTTATATTACTTATCATACTTTTTAGCCTTTTTTCTATGCCATGGGTCTTTAAAAAAATCTGGCGGTAATGCTCCAAAACAGGATTATCCTTGGCAAGAAAAAAATACCTTTGTTTTCCGCGAAATTCACTCTTAAAAAGGCCTTCTTTCTCTAATTCCTTAAGCTTAGTCTCTGTATTTTTTGGATCAAGCTCTAGAATCCTTGCCAGCTCATTAATATAGACTTGAGCCTCCGGATTAAGAAAATAGTAATCCAGTAATTTTATTGCTACCTTTGAACGTAAGGATATCATCTTTTCACCATGTTTATGGTAATAACTTACCATAACAGATTATTTTGTCAAGTAAATTACGCAAGATAAAGGACACCAGCAGTAGTTCTTTAAATATCAATTTTTTAATCAAAGTTGACATCTTTAAAATACCCAAAATCATCACGCGGTATTTGCACCAACGGTCATCCGAAGGTTTTCAGGAAGATCTTTTTTTGAGACATACTAAACCGCATCTCTTTTACACCTGCGAATCTCTATAGTCACATGAGCAAGGCCGAGATTTGAATGAATTAATTTCTTATATTGCTCTGTTTCAAGAGGCTTGCAGGCAACTATAGAAATGATTGCGCCATAGACCCCGGGGCCAACAGACCAAAGATGCAAATCAGCCACCCTGCTATCGCCGTCTGTTTCAATACTTTCCTTAATTTTATTCTGAATATGTTCAGAGCCCGCTTTATCCAATAGAACAAAGCTTGTTGCTCGCAAAAGCCCCAAAGACCAACGGAAAACCATTATGCCTCCGATCATTCCCATCAGAGGGTCCATCCAGATTAAGCCAAAATATTTTGCAGAAAGAAGTGCCGCGATTGCCAAAACTGATGTCAAGGCATCAGCAAGGACATGAAGATATGCCGACTGCAAATTATGATCGTGATGATGGTCGTCATCATGTTGGTGTTCAAAATGCTCATGAGAATCATCATCATGCGAGTGATGACCCTTTTTTCTAATGTCCAGAATAAACACAGATGCTATATTAATAATTAAGCCAACAACTGCCACAAAGATTGCCTGCTTAAACGCTATCCCAACAGGAGCAAACATTCTCTTTGCGCTTTCCCATGCCATGAACAGAGCAAAAAATCCCAACAATATCGCGCCTGTAAATCCGCCAAGCGTATTTACTTTCCCTGTCCCAAAATTGAAACTCTTGTCATTGGCATGGCGTCTGGCATATCTGTACGCGAATGTGTTGATGCTTAAAGCCGTTGCATGGGAGGCCATGTGTAAGCCGTCAGCAAGAAGTGCCATTGAGCCGAAAATGATACCCGCAAGAATTTCTGCTATCATCATTACAGCAGTAATAATTGTGACTATGAGCGTTCTCCGCTCTCCCAGGCTCTTCTTATCTTGGCCAAAAACATGAGAATGTTGCCATGGCCGAATATCTTTATTGTGCATATTAAACAATCCTCGCTTTAATATTTAAATATTCTTACCAAACGTTTACAATTTTTAAAATACCCAAAAAATCATCACGCGGTACTTGCACCAACGGTCAGCAAATTAAGAATATCTTTCTCTTTTGCCTCCCTCAACCCTTTTATCACTTTCTTCTGCCATTTCGGAATCATGGAATTAAAGACTTCCCTGATGCTCGCCTCTTCGCCTTTCTCTATCAGAGCCTTCAAAATATCAACGGCAGCACTTCTGTCCTTTATCGCTTTTTCTTCCTTAAATCTGCGCTGGAAAATTATAAGCTTGTGGAGAGCGAAATTGATTGGATGAGGCATTGAGATATCAAAATCTTCGATTTTTATTTTAATTACATTTTCGGTGAGCATACTCAAAAATCTCAGCGCAACCGCATTCATGCCCAACTTTGTTAACGGAACAGGCTTGTCTGTGCCTTTTCCCTTCTCGGGAACTAAAAACTCAAGCATCAAATCAGGATGATCGAGCTTGACATAGCCTTCACGCCCTTTCAAAATCGTGACAAAACCTAAGTCTTTTAGAAGCTCGGGAATATTTACGGCATGTTTTATCCTGGCTGGTTTATCGATTAGGAAATCAATATCTCTGGTTCGTATGGCGGCCCGATCTATGTACGGCACATTATCAAAATAATCTTTATAGAAATATATACACCAGCTACCTATAAGAATCAAATCATCTAAGATGTTCTCTTTATGAAATCTTCTTAAAATTTCAAAGCATAAATCAGATTGCTTCTTTTCCACGCAATGAACTCCTTAAAAATCGTATTTGTTTTTTGACTTGGGACAGTAATTTCTTATATTTTGCCTGCAACTCTTTAGCTTCGCCATATTTCTTTTTTTCTTCTTCGGATATTTTTCCCTTGTAGATATACTTTACTTTCTTGTCTATCCTTTTTACCAGATAATAATATTCGTGACCCCGTATTTTTTTTATAGCAAGGCACCCTTTGGGTAATTTACCCAATGCCTCTTCATACTCTTTTTTCATTCGAAGAGAATTCTCAAGCTCTTCAGCCAATACTCCTTTTATAACGCCTCTCATAAGCCCTCCTATTACCTAACAAACTACATTATAGTATAGCTTGTTGGGTAACAAATGACAAGAAAAATAGTTACCTAACAAACATCCGTACTACATGATATGTTGGGTAACTATGCATCTTATAATTCCTTTATTCCAAAGCACTTATCTTCCGCAAAACCTCTAACGCCATCCCTATCCACTGTAACCAACGGCCATCCCAGAGTGCGAATGAACACTTTTTTTGATGTAAGTTCTTGTTTCATAGCTAATTGTGTAATTTCAAATCCCTGTTTTGAGGTTTACATAAAACTGTCTAAACCGATGAATGTACGGGATGCATAAATACCATTAACTCTTTGTCAATCAATCTGTTAAATCTATTTCTGCGGTTTTCAGATAATTTCAACATTTTATCGTATTTTTCCACTTTATCAGCTCTTCTATGTCTAAAACTGTAAAAACCGGATAGTTTCTATAATCGCGCTTCGGTTTAATCCAGCCCTTCTTAATCCAGTAATATAATGTTTCTCTGTGAACTCCTAAAATTCTTGCGGCCTGGGTCATGTTGTATCTTTTGGCTGATCGCTTGGTAAATTTGTGAAAGATCTTTTTATCGCATTCCTCGATCTGGCTATCTATTACTTGCTCTTTCTGTAGCTTCTTCTCTTTTTGTTTTTCTAAGTGACACTTATATGCCTCACATAAGATTTCAATACTCTTTTCCCACCTTTGCTGCTCTTCGCTGCCATAGGGATAAACTTTGATAACTTTGCCATCCTTATCACAAAGAACTAGATCCTTTTTTAAAACCGTTCATAGGTACCTCCCTGTCTATATGCTATTCGCCATATATAGCGGCGATTATCATTCCTT
This sequence comes from Candidatus Omnitrophota bacterium, assembly GCA_016235185.1. Classification (GTDB taxonomy): domain Bacteria; phylum Omnitrophota; class Gorgyraeia; order Velamenicoccales; family Velamenicoccaceae; genus UBA9636. The sequence goes on along the minus strand of JACRLT010000050.1, from coordinate 16,701 downwards.
CTAAAGGAGTCTTGATTAAGCCCAAAATTGTCCAATAAATAACGACCATAGTAGCAACAGTCATAAACGCGTATGTGGCAAACATACCAGGCAACATTCCGACAGCCCATACACATAACCCAAAGACAATTCCTTTTGTAAACTTATTACTCCCAGGAATACCTTTGTTGATTAACGCATAAACAAATGAAAGTACTATGCTTAATACAAAACTACCTATCATAAACATGGCGCCGGGGCTGCCGTTTATGGGTTTCCATACATTGGTTGGCTCCAATTTATATACCCAGTTAAAAACACCTCCACAAGTTATGCTACCTACAATTGCGTTAAAAATAGTTAACACTACCCCTGCAATTACTATTTTTCCTATCTTCATGTCACTACCTCCTCTCTCTTTTGCGAATCATTTTTTCAAATACTTCATCTGAATATTCGGCATGATGAGCCAGACACCTTCGGGCCGCTGAGGCAATGTCTTCTGAATCGCGGTTACAATTTCTTGAACGTTACTTGATAAAGACGTAAGCTCCTTGGCCTTTTGATCAAACATAAGAATATACTCTTTTCATCTCCTCCAGGCCCTTCTTCCCTGAAAGAGGGCTGTGTCCGGGGATGATTTTTTCTACGTGCGCTGACACAGCGGCGCGCAATGCCTGTTCGCTGGAGTGATTTGTTACACATTCTTACTATTCCGACATCCACTCCTTTATCCATTTTGTTTCAATCAATCCGTTAATAATGAATGGGTCTTTATTGATTATTTTTGTGGCTTCCTCAATATCGTTGGCTTCAAACGTAATAAGTCCACCCGATCTGTCCGCAAAGGGGCCGCCCATATAATCCCGATAATTGTTATTTTTCCAATATGCAATATGTGCGGAAACAATTTCTCTGATTTTGTCAGGCTCTTTTTTCATGAAATAAAAGAAAACAACTCGTTTTGCCATTTTGATTTCTCCTCTTAATATTAATGTGTGCTTAACGATCTAAATCAGCGGCGGCGTCTTTACCGTCCACTGGATTGAGTGGTTAGAAGCCCTTTTTATATTCTATTATAGATGAATTCAGGCATGACCTTGATTAGCCACCCCACCAGCCTCCACCGCTTGGTAATATAAGCATGTTTTCTCTTTCTCTCTATAGCGTTATAAATTTGTTGTGCTGCCTTTGGGGAAGATGCAACCCAGAAAAGTCCATCGCCTTTTGCCATTGCTGTATCTACAAACCCTGGCTTAATATCGGTAACCGTAATGGATAACCGTAATTTTACGACCTTTTTTCGTAAGCCTTCCATATAGTTTGAAACAAAGGCTTTTGATGCATTGTATGCAGGAGCGGCATCGTAACCTCTAAGTGCTGCTATAGACGATATACCTACCAGATGACCGGAACCTTTCGATAGAAAATGATACATAGCAACATTTGCCATTGCAGCAAAACCAGAGACGTTAACGTCAATGGTTTCTTTTTCCGGGGACCATTTGTAAATCCTTATTAAGATATCCAACGCCAGAACTAATAACAATAACGTCCGCCCCTCCCATTTCTGCAATTAGCTCTTCGAGTTGCTTTATTGCTTTATCTGTTTGAGAAATATCAATATGTTTTGCAAAAGAATTATTAGAAAGTTCATTCCTGAGTTCATCAAGTAGGTGAGTCCTTCTACCTGCAAGTCCGACAATATAACCATGTTGTGATAAAATCTTTGCTAATTCTTTTCCTATTCCAGATGTTGCTCCGATAACAATCGCGTTCTTTATCATGTCATCCTTATTCCATTGGTTGCTTCTAACGATTAAGCTCACTTGCCGCCAACAGCATTACCCATATTATAAATCTTCAGCAAGCTTATTTGCTACTTTATCTGCATGAGCTTTAATTTCTTCTTCTGGCATTTCATCTATCCCAAAAAGGTTTCTGTTGAAATCATACAATTGGTCAGCAACCACTACGTCTATTTTTGCATTTATCTCCATAGCACCTCTTACTAACCTTGAGCCGCATTTAAGGGCGCATCCTTCCACAAATAACACTTTTTCTGCTCTTTCTATAAGAACCGCTTCTTCACATCCTCCTCCTACTATGCCTTGGAAGCAAATACGCACTGTCTTTCTAGGCGATAATTTGTAGGTAGCTATATTTACTGCCTGTCTTGCAATTTCTCCTCTTAGGCAAGAGCCTTCACAGGCAATAACAGGTATTTTAGGCGGCGTGGTACTGTGTTTTTTTACATACCCCTTAGCCAAGGGACAACAAAAAGGAGCTTCCTAGATTGTGATGGTTTTTGTTTTAGTCATTTTTTTACCTCCTCATCTTATCTGTGCATATAACAATTATTAGGTGTCTTTATTTATTTTTTCCATATAGAAAATTTCTATTTCCCCACATCCGTACTTGCTTTTTTCATAGATAGCATATCCCATCTTTTTATAGAGATATATGTTTTTATCGCTTTTTGTTGGAACAAAAAGTTCATAGCGTTTTGGGCGGTATAATTTTTCAATTTCTTTCATGAGGGCTTTGCCGACTCCTTGATTCTGCATTTTCGGGTCTACGGCTAACCTGCCGATGTAGCAGGTTCCATTTTCCTCATAAGCCCGCACCGTGCCGATGATTTTATTTTCAGAAACGGCTTTTAAGAATATATGGGTTTTAAATTGCTCCGTGATTTCGGCCAAGGTTTGTTTTAGAGGAGTAATATTGTAATCATTGTAACGTTCGGCCTCGCTTTGATAGGCTAACTGTTGCAATCTCAATATCTCTTCCGCATCGGCAATGCTTGACCGTAGAATTTCCATAACCTTATTTATAATCCTTGCGAACCGGCGACCAGGCGTCAACGGCTTTAACGGATTTTCTTTAGTATATACGCTGTGTTTTAAATTTGACGGTATGGCGATGACCTCGCCGGTTCCTACGCAAGTATCTTTATGATTTTCTACTTTGAAAAATAATTCTCCTTCAAGAACTAAAGTTATTTGTTCGCTTTTGTGTGAATGTGCAACAAATACGCTGTTAGGCTGTATTTCAAAATATGTCAGCATTGTTTTTTCCAAAGCTACCGCCCACATCTTGGCGCCGGGGACATCGGGCTTAAGAAATAAATCGTTCTTTGAATAATACTTGGCTTTAGTCATTTTTAAATTATTTTTTACCATAACAATTATTATGTGCCTTTATTTAACTTCAAAATTTTCGGATTTAAAATTGCTGTAATATCTACCGGTTTGTGCGGTAAATTTTAAAACACAATAGTCGGGGTCACTTACGCCTTTCGGATAGTACATTTCATCGCCATCTTTCCATATCATCTTTTTTGATGTACTATCATGCAAAACTTCCATTGTTCCTTTGAGCATAACTCCTTTGAAAAATTTTTTATCAAAGAAATAGATGCAAGCTTTTGGGTTGTCAGTATATTGTTTTACTCTCATCGAAGACGTGTTGGTCGTAAAAAATATATGTTTTATGCCTTCTCTTTTCCGCGGAGGAAGCATTGCTTTTGCGTTGGGAAAACCCGCCTCGTCAACAGAACTTATTATTGAGACATTTGCATTGTCGATCAAATTTCCAACGGTTTTACCAGAGTCTTTCATGATTATTTTCCCAGATTTTTGCACTTTGGCCATGGAATGTCCAAGACTGCTCCCCTGAACTGATACAGAACGCATCTATCTAACTTCCCGCCACACCGTTTCTTCAACTTCTCATACAGCTCCTCAGGGTCGGATTGTTTCATCTGCTGAGGTGTTTTGATGCCTATTGAGTATAGTCTTTCTGCGGTGATTGAGCCGATGTTTCGCAACGTCTGTAATTTCTTTATTGCTTCCTGTTTATTTTTGCTCATTTTATTAACATGACCTTCCCCAATTCAGTGGACGTTTTGTTTAGACAGGGCCGCCTGTCTTTCGTACTCAAAAGTGCTCAATTTCTTTTCTCACTTTCACTTCCCTGCTTAGTGGGGGTCTTTCTTTGAAAATCAGAAGGAACCAACAAGCCACATACGTCCTTCCTACAAAGCGGCTCGAACCCAGGGGTGCCCGGTGGAATTTCTATACTAAACTGGCTCCACTCGTTAGGAGTTACTGTTAATTGTCGCTTGGCTATCAGATCTCTAACAACTTTCTCTATGGCTATACCACTTGTTAGAATTGAAAAATCTGGCCTTATAGCACCACGCCGAGGATCGTGGGATGGACTTGTAAGGTTAATAACATATTCTGAGAAAATATAATGTGTTTTGGGATCGCCTAAGAAGACGAGGAATTCATCTCCTCCTTTAGGTGCAGACCCTGCTTCGTTATACTCAATATCAAGCGTAGAATACTTGAAAGAAAAAGATTTGGGAAGATTGCCCCGCAAAGACGTATTCAAAACAGCATCAATGACAACCTGACCAGGAGCGTCAGTCTCAACTATCTTGACCGTGTATATACCAACGGATGGCGAAGTATCCGTTAACCATTCCAGTGTAGCAAAAATCCCCATATCTGCGTTTGCTACCCCGCAAAAAAGACTTGCTGTTACCGTTAAGAATAAAATACTAATCCCAAGAAATATTCTTTTCATTTTCATAATTCCTTTAAGCTAAAATTATCCGTCGTTCATATTCAAATGGGCTCAAGAAGCCAAGCGTTAAATGAGTCCGCTTGCGATTATAATACATCTCCACGTATTCAAAAATTCTTCTTTTTGCTTCTTCACGGGTTCTGAATTTATATCGATGAACCAATTCAACCTTGAGTGTATGAAAGAAGCTCTCAGCGACGGCGTTGTCCCAGCAATCGCCCTTCCGACTCATACTGCCAACGAACTCATTCTGGGCCAGGATCGCCTTAAAATCATTCCCGGCATACTGGCTGCCACGATCCGTGTGACAGATCAAACCCTTCGGCGGACTACGCCGCAGGATCGCTTGCTGCATAGCCTGCGTGGTCAATGTATCGGCAATGGTTTTATCCATAGCCAAACCGACGATCCCTCTCGAAAACAGATCAAGGACCGCCGCCACATATAACCAACCTTCAAGCGTCCAGACATAAGTTATATCGGCCACCCAGACAGCATTTGGCTTCTCGACTACAAAATTCCGTTCGAGAACATTCGGCCATACTGAATAACCATGATTCGAGTTAGTCGTCAGCCGGAACTTCCGCCTCTGAACAGCAACGATCTTATTAACCTGCATAAGTCGTGCCACACGGTTTTCAGAACACCGCACGTGTTCTTTGTTACGCAAATGATCCCAAATTCGTGGACTGCCATAATTACTATCGTTATCCACGAATACCCGTCTTATCTCAATGAGCAACCTGTCGTTATCGACCCTCTGCTGACTCCTGGGCCGCTTCTTGTATGCGTAATACCCGCTCCGTGATACTTCAAGGGCTCGGCACATTTTATCGAGCGGAAAGACCGCACGGTTCTCATCTATGAACCAGAACCGTTCCCGGTCGGTTTTGAAAATATGCCGACTGCTTTTTTTAGGATGTCACGCTCCATCTCGACTTCCCGTAGCTGACGCCGTAATGCCGCCAGCTCGGTCAGATGACCTTTACCGGGAAAAGCCTTGTCGCCCTGGTCGCTAAACTTCCGCTTCCAATTATAGAGCTGATTCTGATGAATCCCGAGGCTTCTGGCCACCTCTGCGGCCTTGTGGCCACCTTCTGTGACCATCTTGACCGCTGAAACCTTAAAATCCCGGTCAAATCGCTTCTTCTTTCCGTTTTCCCCAACCATTGGACACCTCCTGTTTTTGAGCTGGTTTTCATGCTAAAACCAACTCTTCGTTGTGTCCACTTTTTCGGGGGAAGATCATTTCATACCACATTATGCAACATTAAACAATTTCTATTTTTTAATCTAATTTGCCATAACCCCTTCACTCCAAAGCATTTATCCTCTTTAAAATCTCCAGCGCCATCCCTATCCACTGTAACCAACGGCCACCCATAGGTTTTCAAAAAGACCTTCATTTTAAAACTCCCGTCTTTTTAAAAACCTGCTCATGGATGTCATCAATATAAGCCCAAAATTTACCGCTCCTGTTAAACTCTCTCATCGGCCATCCTCTTCAACACCCCAACAATATAACCAATACTTCTCAACGGGTTATCCGCTCCCAATTTCTCCACTTCGCCCGTAGCCTGCTTAACATTCTCAAGGCCGTATTGTTTAATGATCCTTATAAAATCCTTCGCCGCCTGCAAATTATTCCCTTCGTCAATTTGCCCGGCCAACTCCCTCGCCTCTTTCACCATTCCCGCGCCAAAACTCTTTTCCAGCGCCTTCCACTGCCGCTCTTTCTCCTGCGGCGAAACCAATTCTTTAAATCTATATTTATTAGGCTCCCTATCGCTGTAATCCTGATCACTGCCCCCCTCAACCCTTGAATGCCTCACCTCAAGAATATCTAATTTCTTTAATTCCCTCAAAGCATAACTCAATGTCCACTCGCCTATATGATACTTTTCCGACAACCCTTTAAGGCTCTTTTGCCACCACAATTTCGGCCTTGCTATTTCCTGCTCATAAATAGCGATCATATACGCGAATTTTTCTCGAAGCATCAGCCGCTTATCAAATCCATATTCCCAATATGCTATAGCCACGTTAAAATACCCCTCCCGCGGCGCGGTATAATCTTTTGATGCATCTTCATAATCCAACAATCTCACATCCAAGTGGCCCTTGGCATCAATCACATAATCAATCAGGCCATATTTATTCTTTAAATTATCCACCACCCACCGCACCGCCTGCCTATATTTTGAATCTCTGGTCTCGATCGTTATCCCCAACAGCCGCGCCGCCGCTGCATAATCCAGCCTTATAACCGGGCTTCCTGAATCCTTGAACTCCCTCAAAAACCAAAGATACAGGTCAAACGAATGCCCGTCGCTATCAGTCACCATCCTCGGCGCAAGCCTCTTATCCTCCAAAAAACTATTTCCTATCCTCACCTTCTCCAAAATTTCTCGCTTCGCAACAGGTTCAGCCGCAATATGATCCTCAAGCTCGCCCAGATGTTTAAGTTTTATCCCGGCGAATTCCATGCTTCTCAAAATTTCAGCACTCTCCGAATTTTCTAAAAGCGCTTTTTGCGTCCAATTGGCGCTGCCGTCAATCACCGTCTTTTTATCGACAACAATAAGCTTTTCATGCAGCTTAAGTTCCGGCTTAATAAAATAAACATCCGCCCCCGCCTCTTTAAGCATCTTATATGCATCATCATTACTTTTATTTAAACGCCTCAAGTCATTACCTATCAGCGGGCTCTTATCCAAAAACACTCTAACATAAACACCCCTCTGGCACGCCCGCTCCAGCGCCTCAACCAGTTTCCACGCCGGATTATCTTTTTCGCCCAAGCGCACATACATTGCATACATCGCAACATAAATAGATTCTTCAGCGCTATCTATCTCTTTCAAAACATTATCAGCGTAATTTCTTCCGCTAATATCCACAGCATCGACCGGCACAGCCTGCGCCTGCCGGCATAAAAGAACAATAAACAGACAAACACAAACTGTTATACCAAATTTTTTCATTCTTCCTCTATCTCAATCGATATGCCTTTTATTCCGTCCGGAAATTCCTTCGGCTCTTCCTCGTTCACCCTATACTTCCACTCATCATAATCAAGCGCTACCTTATAACACTGCGCGTTTTCCTTCGTTCCCAAAAACCGAACCAAAAATCCCCCATTCCCCATATAACCCCCTTAGGCCGCGATAGCGGCCATGCCGCTCTAATACAAACCCACCGCCCGCTTAAACGTAACCTCATCAACCGCAAACTTTATTTTATCAAGATCGTAGTTTAAATTCATATTCAGAAAATAGAACCGTTCCCAATTTTTTCCTACTTAACACCTTCCATCGCCTTATTGATCCGTTAAAGCGCCTTATCCAGATCGAAATTTTCGCGTTCAATTGGGGATAGAACGTCAAACAATTCAGCTTCGATACGAGAACGCATATCATCAATCTCAGTGTTTTTACGCCCCATATTGAAACGATATTTTGCTAAATCCAAATCCCCGCCATCCTCCTCTATTTTTTTCTTAAAAAGGTTGATAACCTCTTTTTCCGCAAGGTTAAATTTGTTGCGGAACAAGAAATCAAGATCGTAAAAATCACGAGGAGCAATGGTCTCTCTGAGGGCCGCGGCACGAAGCTTTTCGCTCACTATTTCATTAAGCGACAGACAAGCAACCTTTCCTCCATCAAAAAGAGGTTCTCCCGTAAACGGATGCGTATACGTATGATGAATCTGCTGTTTTCTTATCTTGTCGATGGGATTAAATCTCAAACCGATTTCGAATTTAATTTGTCCTTCGGCCGGACGCAGGGCGGATTGATACGAAAAATAATAGACATATTGCTTCGACTCGTTTCTTCCGGGATTCCCTGCATCAACAAGTTTCATATCAAATTGTTCCACAAACTTTGCTATTTTGTCTTTCACGGGCTGTATACATTTTCTCCGCTCTCCTCGAGTCGCCTCGTATTGTGGTAGCTTCATGCTAAAGTCCAGGTCCTCGCTCAAACAATAATATGCGTAATAAATCTTATTCAGGCAAGTCCCACCCTTAAAAACGAGATCTTCGGCAAGCTCATGTGCTTGGAAAAGAAGCAGGGTTAAATAATAGTCTTTCTCTAAAAGAGGAAGCAGGAATCCCTTTTTCTTTGCCGCTCGTTCCAAAGTTTTTACAAATTCATCCTTATTTTTGTGAATCATTTATGATGACTCTCCATTTCTTATTGAGCGTGCCTTTGCGCGATCCAGTGAAAGTGCTAACGGCAGTTTTCTTTATGCTGTTGATAAGCGGTTTTAACGTAACATCTGTAACGTTCGATCCCTCAAGAATCAACCCAATGCGCTTCCTTGTTTTTATAATTGGAAATCGTGCCGCGTATTCCACCAACTTATTAATGTCGCATTTCTTCTCCATGACAAACTGTCTTAATACCGCTTCGGCACTTTTGATGCCGCCAACGGGCTTATTAAAATAGATGAGGTCAATCAAAGTACGCTCTTTTGAGCTTATAATGACATCAGCATCTTTGACCTTGATAGTCTCCAATCCGTAGAAACGATTCTCCGGTATCCTTATAAATTTATACGAAATACCGCAAATTATTTTCTCTTTCCGGACAACCGTATTAAGAACGTAAACGGTCTGAAAAATTTGTTCAGTAAATCCGTAGTAATTAAACAACGTTGAATAGCCAACATAATAATTCTTTTTAGGAAAAAAAAACGGCGGAATAAGAAGCTCATCAATACCAGTCCCCTCCGGGCCCGCCTCTAGCGGTGAAAACGCATACGTGCCGCGTTTAATAGGGGCAAGTATTTTTTTCTTCTTGAGCCGGAAAACAAACTGTTTTCTATCAGCAGGAGAAAGGTTAAACAGACGATCAAGGTATTCAACTGTAACAATCGTCTTCTTCTCGTACGTTAGACGAGCAACGATATTAGTCTCAATTGGCCCCAAAGTTTTTGATGTATTATTCGGTGTCATAGGTTATCTCCGGCATAACTAACGTATCCTTTTTGTACATATCGACTTTATCACACATTTTCCCTGTGTCAATGAGAATATCCAATGTGAACAAAATGGGGAACAAAATGGGGACGGTCCTGGGGAACAAAATGGGGACGGTCCTATTTTCTACTGGATCAGGTGAGCATCCAGCGGGATCTCATCCGGCTTCTTTTCAATAACCGTTGAAACTATCTATTGACCTCTTCCTTTGCAGTACGCGCTGTCAGCATGGGAATTCGCTCCCTGATATTTTTCTTTCCTCCACCATTCTTCTCTTCTCTGTTCTTCACTTCTACTTTATACGTCAATCACTATGGGCTGATTGACCACGTTATACTCTTCGTTCAACACCGAGCAATTAACATACGTTGTGTCTTTTGTTTTCTGAATGCCGTAACCGCCATGAATATGCCCATGAATGACATACGGAATCTTTAGCTTCTCAACCCTCTTGGCCAAGGTTTTACTGCCCGAGTGCCCGCATTGAGGCTCGGCAATATCCAAATAACCATGAGCGGGTCCATGCGTTAAGAGAACATCAGTCTTTTCAGGTATCTTGCTCCAATGATACCGATCCAAATTTTCCTCCGACTCCATGAAAGCCCAATTCAAGAATGTCGTAGTCATCGGAGATGCCCATAATGCCATGCCGTTCGGCAAGGCATACGGCGCGTCTTTCAAATAAACCGCTTTGGTCAAATACTTTCCGACCTCATTCGGGAACCGCTCACAGAAAAAGTCATGGTTCCCCGCAATAACGATCACCAGATCGTGACCCAATTCTGAAAGCCAGTTATTAAAGTCAATCATATCTAACGCCGTACGAAATTCCCCATCACCCGCAAAGAGCAAAACATCGCCGTCAGGAACCTGAAGTTTCCGGTGTTTGGTATGAGTATCTCCGATAGCGACTATCCGCATTAATTACAATCTCCCAAATTTTCATTCGTGCCCCATTAGCGCCCCTTTGACCTTACTCTTCCGCTGGGCCTTCTTAAACTCCTTATCAAGATACTCGATTTCAGCCAACAAATGTCTCTTAAGGATCGTCCATTCATATTCATTAAGTTTCTTCCCCCTGCGCGTGTCGTAATATTTTTTGTTTAAAACCTTAGGAGCGTTTTTGATCTTCATTAACCTGCCTTTCCAAAACACCAAAGCATTCACGTTGCCGTTGTGCAATTCCAAAGGAACCAGCCAACCCCCTTTATATGGTTTATCATCATTCGGCCATCCGAAGGCCTTCAGAAATATCCTTGTTCGCCTCACAATATCTTCCCTGCCCATAATTCGTGCAAAAATACTTCCCACGGAAGCATCGTTATTTTTCCGTGCACTCTCTTTTCCTTTTCATTACAGACCAAAATACTCCTCTTTGGCGAGGATGCTTCGGTGAAAGCGCTTAACCCGTATATATCTCTTTTATCAACATGGTTGGATCCTTTTATCTCTATTGCCACTTCTCCTTTGCCCAGCACAAAATCGACCTCAAGCCCTGACTTTGTTCTCCAGAAGTTTATAGAAAAATCCTTACCTGCATAAGATCTGTAAGCAACTATCTCCATAAGCAGGAAATGTTCGAATGCTTTACCGAATTCCGCGCCCTTTTGTTCGGCTATGTGCCTTTTGGTCAGGAAACCCGCAACTCCGACATCAAATAAATAATATTTCGAAGCCTTTGTTATGACCTGGCGCGATTGTTTTTTCTTGTATGGCTCTATTCTTATGGCCAACAGTGTATCTACGAGTATCTGATAATATTCCTTAACCGTTTTTGAATCAACACCGCACTCGCGGGCAATATTACAATAATTAGTCATCTCGCCATGTGAATATCCGAAAGCATCAAAAAATCTTGAGAAAGCGGGGATGTTGCGTGTCAATCCTTCAGCAAAAACCTCTTCTCTTAGATAATCCTGTACGTACGCTGTTAGTGATTTTTTGCAATCCTCATAGTTTTGCAAATAATGGAGAGGTATCAAGCCGTTATTTAAAGCGCGCAACAGATCAATCTTTTCTATCTCATGGCTCACGAGTGGGAACAGTTCATACCGCCATGCCCTGCCGCCCAATAGATTTGCGTGCCCTTTCTTAAGTTTTCTTGCGCTTGAACCGCAAAGCACAAATCTCAAGCCCTTGTTTTCCATCAGCCAATGCACTTCATCAAGCAATTGAGGCACTTTTTGCACCTCATCCAGTATTATCGGTTTTTTGAGCTCAGCCGCCTCTTTCGCCAGCAACTGTTCCCTTAAAAGCGATGGGTTTTTTGATAGCTCAAAAAATACATCCGTTTTCAAAAAATCATATACAATACTATCCGGAAACTTTTCTCTCAAGTATGTGCTTTTGCCTGTTTTTCTTGCTCCCCATAAAAAAGCGGACTGCTTATCAGGTAGTTTCATATCAAGCATTCTTGTGATCTTTTTCATCCTTCGGCGCGCTCCTCATTTACATTCGTCGCTTGCTCAGGATGGCCCTGAGCGAAGTCGAACGGGTCATTAGAATAAACCTCCATATTGGTATGACTAATTAGGAGTATATACCGTTTTGGTTATTTTGTCAAGCATGTATATCGTACTTCAACTTCATAGACGCTTTATATAACTGTTGGCCTCACAAGATATTATAAATAAACTTTTGATCCTTACTTAAAAAATATTTTTGTTATAACCCTATATTTTGCTGCGATTCTACGCGGATAGACTTATTGGCGCTTATGACGTTGTTTTTTTCATCGCGGACAAAACAATAAACACGATAGACGCCTTTTTGGAGCGGCGCGCGGATCTTAACTCGGCTACCTTCGCCTGAAACTTGCGCAGGCACGTAATCGTTGACGTAATATCGCAGGATATTTTCCTCTGATGAGCTTACAGCATACTCAAAGACCAAGCCTTCTATATCCGCGGGCTCAAGAACCACATTCACCTCAAACCATTCCCCGGGTTCCAAGCCTTTTGTCCTGCTCAAAGTGAATTTTTTGATGCGGCTGGCCCTCTTCGGTGCCTCTATGCCAGTATAACATTGATAAATCGTCCAATACGAAGGCCGTTTGTAGTCACCTTGATTGATGTTCCACCACGTCATGCTCTCCTGGGTCGTCTCGCCCAGATGGAACGCAAAACCTCCGAGGTTGTATCCTTTAAAAGAATGGATCTGCTCCGTGAAACTTTTGTATATATTCGCCTTGTTCTCATCCGAAAGCTCGACGCCTTTTGAGTGTTCATCTCTGCGGCTGTCGATGTTCAGGAAAGGGCCGTACTCGGTGAACACGTACGGCTTGTCGAATCCAAGATAATCCCAATTACCATGGGCTGTGCGGATACTGCCGTATTCGTTTATGCCGACTATATCTAATGATGGGACATATTGGACGAGATATTTCAGATCGCAGATGCCAGCCGAGGCATAAATCACAGGATGCGCGGGGTCAATGCGGTGGACCTCCTGGATCAGTTCTTCCATGAAGCGGCATAAGGCGACCTTCTCTTTTTCATCCTTGGTGAAAAATATGCACTCATTGCCGATGCCCCACAAAAGGATCGCCGGATGGTCTTTATATTTTTGCACGTACTCTAAGACTTCTTTCTTTTTGGCGCTCTTGTATTCTTTGTTACGCAGGTAACTAAAACGGCCATTCTCGTCTGCGTAATTGAGCCAGATGCCTGCGCAGACTTTCAGGCCGTAAGCTGCGGCTCTATCCAAATACTCCTGGTCGCCCTGGTCCGTGCCCCAGGTCCTGACCGTGTTAGCGCCTAATTCCTGGGCCAGTTTCAGATAATCTTGACCCTCCCTGCCAGAGGCTAATCCGCAGCCAACTCCTCTGATATAAAAAGACTCCCCATCCACCTTCAGGTGCCAGCTGCCCTTTCCGCCTCTGACAGAGACTTCGCCCGCTTCCAGCAAAGGCAGAGCCACGCACAAACTTAACACCATGCACAAAAATAATCCCCGCATGGCTTTCTTTTGTATCTTGTTATTTATCATGATGAATGACCGTGATCTTTACGGAAATATCTTCGCCATCTTAGAAATTCTCGGACAAGCGCTGCGATACCGATCCCCAAATAAAAAACACAAGCTAACCATACAATACCCGGGATAGCTCCTGTATACGGTGTTATTACTTCGGATAATACAGGGCGAGTCATCACAAATATCAATGCTACTTCCCCAAGGCAAGATGCCCCTGCTCCGCTATAAGCCAGGATACTCGGTAAGATCAATACTTCATAGACGCTTTATATAACTGTTGGCCTCACAAGATATTATAAATGCAAACCCCACGGGCTTGCCCGCCACTGCATCAATGGCGGGCAAGCCCGGGGTATTCTCACGAAGGCGGGATCAAGTATTGCGGTATACTTTTTTCCAATAAACGCTTAAGGCTTTAAGTTTGCTTTCCAGCCAACCGAGGTTTTGCCTGTTCCATTCAACAGTCAACGAAGTACCTGTCTGGAAGTCTATCTTTGGTTTCCAGCCCAAAGAACGCAGTTTAGAACAATCAAGGCAATAGCGGAGGTCATGGCCCGGCCTATCTTTGACGTAGGCAATAAGCTCATGAGGTTTTTCCAGGAGGGTAAGAAGCCTTTTGACGGTATCTATATTTTTCTTTTCATAGCCGCTGCCTATATTATATACTTCTCCCAAGCGGCCCTTTTCCAAAACCAGCAATATGCCTTTAGCGCAATCCGAGACATAAAGCCACTCGCGCACATTCTGGCCTTGAGCATAAACAGGCACTTTCTGATTGTTCAGAGCTTTTAAAATAACAACAGGGATGAGCTTTTCCGGATACTGCCATGGGCCGTAGTTGTTGCTCGCACGCACTATGACCGCAGGAAAACCATGGGTACGGCTATAGGCGCGCACTAAAAGGTCTGCAGCTGCTTTTGAGGCTGCATAAGGGCTGTTAGGTGCCATAGGCGACTTTTCAGTAAAACAGCCGCTTTTGATCTCGCCGTACACCTCATCCGACGAGATATGAACAAATTTCTCTACGCCGTATTTTCTGGAGATATCCAAAAGTATCTGGGTGCCGGCTATATTGGTCTCTATAAAAGGCGCGGCATCATGGATACTGCGGTCCACATGGCTTTCAGCGGCAAAGTGCACTATGCAACACGGCCTTTCTTTCTTAAAAATAGCGTCTAACCGCGCTGCCCGGCATATATCAGCTTTGAAAAACTTGATCTTATCCTCGAACCCCTCTATGCGCGCCAAATCACCGGCATACGTGAGCTTATCTACTACAACGATCGAATAGCCCAAAGCCGCGGCCTGCCTGACAAATTCACTGCCGATAAAACCGGCGCCGCCGGTTACTAATATTTTACATAATTTTTTACGCATTCCTTCACCACCTCGGAGACAGGCCTCATCCTAAAACCTGCCTTCTCTATTTTTTTAGCCGACATTATAAGATTAGTCCTAACTAACCCCAATTTTTTATAATCGATTACCTCATACTCAAAATCCGGCACATATTTTTTATAAGCATCCAGGAGCTCGGTATATTTCAAGCCGCCGGGATTTACGACATTGTATATACCTTTTGCATCTATCCTGACCAGATACTTAAGGGCCTCTACAAAATCAGGCAGGTAGGTAACAGAATTAGCCAAGTTAATGATTTTTTTATACGCCAGCAACTTAGTCAAAATATTACGGGGGTTCGGCCTGTCATCCAGCGGTATCCGGATGCGGGCTATCAAAATACCGTATTTATCAGCCAAGGCATCCAGCGCCCTTTCAGCATAGATCTTTGTGCGGCTATAAAAGAGATCAAAAAAATCAGGTATCTTTTTTTCGACAATAGGCCTGTCGCGCTTGTAATCAAAGTGATAAATACAACCGCTTGAGATATGGACGAGCTTTACGTTGCGCCTTAAGGCGGCCTCCGCCAGCATGATAGGGACAAAGACATTTGCCTCAAGCGTCCCGTCTTTATCATCTTCGCAGCCGTCCACATTCCTTCCGCCTGTGTGGCCTATGCAATTGATTATGATGCGCGGGTTTCGTTTGGATATCTCATCTTCTGCATCGTTATAGGTCAAGATCCTGCGCTCGGAAACAGGCGCTCCTAGGCCTTTACTTAATCTTTCACCGATAAAACCCTTGCCAAAAATCAAAACCTTATCATAATTCATCTTGCACGATCCCTTTCAAATAAGCTCCGTAGGCAGTAGGTATGCTTTGAGCTAATTTCTCCAGCTGCCGCAACGAAATATAACCCATTCGATATGCAACTTCTTCGATACAACCGACTTTCAAACCCTGCCTCTCCTCTATGGTCTTTATGAACATGGATGAGTCTATGAGGGAATCATAAGTGCCGGTGTCAAGCCAGGCATAACCACGGCCAAGAAGCTTGACGCGAAGCTGTCCCTTTTTAAGATAAGCGCTGTTGACGGATGTGATCTCCAGTTCCCCCCTGCGTGAAGGCTTAAGCTTCTTTGCTATGGAAACAGCGTGATGGTCGTAAAAATATATGCCCGTTACCGCCCAATTAGATCTAGGATCTTTGGGTTTCTCTGTTATGGCAGTTACTTTGGAATTCTTATCGAATTCCAAAACGCCGTATGCTTGAGGTTCCTTGACATAATAACCAAGCACAAGAGCGCCCTTCTTTAATCGCGCTGCATCATTTAAGACTTGCGTCAAATTGTGGCCATAAAAAATATTATCACCCAAAACCAAACAGACAGGTTCGCAACCGATAAACCTTTCTCCGATTATAAGGCTATCAGCTATGCCCCGAGGCTCTTTTTGGACGGCGTAGCTAAGCTTTATCCCAAGATCACTGCCGTCGCCCAATAGGTCCTGTATACGCGGCAGGTCTTTAGGGGTAGAAATAATAAGTATATCCCTGACAGAAGCGAGCATAAGCACAGACAAGGGATAATAGATCATTGGTTTATCATAAACAGGCAAGAGCTGCTTACACACCCCCTTGGTTATGGGATAAAGCCGCGTCGCCTTCCCGCCTGCTAAAATAATACCTTTCATATCAGCTCCTTGATTTTGCCTATTTCAGGTTTTTATTCCCTACAAAATTAACTCCGAAGTCTATCCCCACTGTTTCGTTTTGCTTTCGCAAAGCGAAACAAAACGGTGGGGGTGCTTAGACAAGGAGTCAACTTGCT
>JACRLT010000048.1 GCA_016235185.1 Candidatus Omnitrophota bacterium | reverse complement strand
GACTGAAGTTTATCGCGGCGCAAAGGAGATGGGTAATCTTTTGCGTAAGATACGCTTGGAGATCGCGGTAAACGAGAACTTCGTTGAGCCTACGGTCAAGGCCATCATCAAAGGTGCCAAGACCGGTGAGACAGGCGACGGCAAGATATTCATCTTGGACTTAAAAGATTGTATCCGTATCAGGACAGAGGAGCGCGGATCCAAAGCGATCGGATAAGAAGAAGATATCGAGGTCCGACCTCGTTGTTCGGGGCCGAGGTCGGACCTCGGAAATAAAGTTAAAGGCTGCCCGTCATTAGAGCATTGGCGGGCGCTTTTTTTGAGGCAGGAGAAATTGATTGAATGGCTCCTATAACCGCAATATAATGCAAAGAGAAATTTAAACGCGAGGGAGTCATGGACCTTTTGAGCATCACTATATCTGTTATTTTGGTGTTAATTTTTTCAGCGTTCCTTGTGATTTCTTTGAGGGATATTATCAGGAATAAGAATCTGCAGCCAGCTGCACAAGACCCAAAGCCTGCAGAAGAGATAAAAAACCTGGCAAACCAGCTTCATGAAGCCAGGGCTGCTCTTCAGGAGCAGGAAAGATCTGCTAATGAGAGATATTCCAAAGATATAGAAAAACTTAAAGAAGAATGCGAGCTCTTCAAAAAAGACTCATTTGAAGCGCGGCTTGAGGTGCAGAACCTGAATAGAGAGCTGGCTGCCCAAAGATCGGCATATAAAGTTCTTTCTTCGGAGCATCTGTCTTTAAGAGAACAGCAGGCCGTCATTGAGAACGCACAACACAAGGCCGAAGATGAGGCCCAGACGCATGCGAAAGACTTCCAAAAGACAAAGGAAGAGCTGGAAGAACAATATCACAAATCCCTGAATGAATATGAGAAGCTCAAAATTGCTTTCGATGAGTTTCGCAATGGTGCGGTCGTGGAACAGGAAGCCCTGGGAAGAAAATATCAGGATGTGGGATTTCATAAAGTTGCTTTTGAGCAGCTTTCCAAGGAGCATGAGTTGTTACGCAGGCAGCTTTTGGATATCCAGGAACTGCATAAAAACGACCAGGCTAATATAGAGGATCTGACCAAAAAACTGGAATTGGCCAATCAGACGTTGGAGTTACAGGAGAGGGCCCAGAAAGATACAGAGAAGCTAGAAGAACTTTTAGAAAAGCAGATAACCATTCAAAAAACACGGGCCGCTGAACTTTTCCGGTTGGAAGAGCAGAATAAAATCCTGAAAGAACAAGTTACCGACCTGTCTAGTAAGTTATCCAACTTTTCGAAATAGGACAGGAGGCTAAAAGTGGATATTAGCTGGGATAAGACAACCCAAGAAAAATTCAAACAATTGGTAGCCAAAATGCCTGTTTTTATGCGGCCGATCGCAGAGAAGGCCTTGGCCGAGAGGGCAGAAGCGATAGTCAAGAAGGATAACCGTAGCGAGATCACTGAAAAAGATATGGTGGATGCCTTCTTTATCGAAACCCCGTTCGGTTTTCAAGGGATGATGAAGAACGATTTAATCGCACTCGGCATAGATTATACGAAATACGGATATGAAAAGTGATATAGGCCTGCCATGGAAAGATTAACCGACGAGATAGTAAATTTTTTTCAAAATCAAGGCTTTGTGATTGTTTCCACCATTGATGCGAACGGCTATCCAAATAATGCCTGCAAAGGCATAGTTGAAATAGATCAAGACGGCTGTGTGTATTTATTGGACCTTTATCATGCAAAAACCCGCAGGAATCTGGAAGCAGATCCGCATATCAGTATTACTGCGATCGATGAACACAGGTTTATAGGATATAGTCTTAAAGGAAAGGCCCGTATAGTCAAGCGAGAGGAGATTAAACCTCATCTTGTCAAGGCATGGGAGGAGAGGATAACCAGCAGATTGACCAGCAGGCTGATAAAGAATATGTTAGGAGAAAAAGGGCACGCTACGCATCCCGAAGCCATTCTGCCGGAACCGAAATACATGATCGCAATAGACGTGGAAGAGGTCGTAGACCTTACGCCGGGAAGAACGGCAATTTGAAACCTTTCTTTGTTTCAGCCTCTTGCTTTTTTTCGAAGTCTTCTTTTAATTTTTTGACCTCAAGGTCTAACCTGCGTGTTTCGCGGTTCAGGTAAGTAAGTTGTTCGGCGGTCATCCTGTGGCGTAACTCGTAGGCGAAAATTATCGCCAAGATGGCTATGACGATTACGATCAGCATTTCCTCACCCCCTTTAAACCATTATACCATTTGTACTGCCGAATTGTGATTTATGAATAAGGATATCCAGCGAGATCTTGGCGAGCAACCGATCGCAAATATCATGGCAACACTTAGGCTAAAACCCAATGATCTGGTGAACCACTCAAAAGAGCAGTTAACACACAAGATGGTTGCAAAAGCCGTCAAAGGCAGACGCCTGACGCGCCATGTTCAATTCAAGATCGTCGGCGCATTGAATAAAGCCACAGAAAAGAATTATTCGTTGAAAGATCTGTTTAATTATTAAGAAAAAAGATCAGGCCGTCCCTTCAAACATTTGAATTTATATCCTGCTCCGCTAAGCAACATTCACGCTTAGCTACGCAGGATCTCACTGAATAAGATTAATAAGGTGCTCGATGAATTCACGACGCAGTACAGCCATGCAATTTATAATCCTTATGGGTTTTGTTTCGCTTTTTGGCGACATAACTTATGAGGGCGGCAGGAGCGTGACCGGGCCGTATATGGCCTTTTTGGGCGCTAGCGCTGCGATGGTGGGTTTGGTCGCGGGCTTGGGCGAGTTCTTGGGTTATGCGTTGAGGTTGGTTTCAGGGTATTTTGCAGACCGCACTAAGGCGTATTGGCCGTTGACATTTTTGGGGTATGGCTTGATTCTAGCCATACCTTTTTTGGCTTTTAGCGGTAATTGGCAGGTGGCTGCTGTTCTGATCATTTTGGAGCGCGCAGGAAAAGCCGTGCGAGCGCCGGCGCGGGATGCCATACTTTCCTATGCCACAAAAGAAGTTGGCAGGGGCTGGGGTTTTGCCATACATGAGGCCATGGATCAGCTCGGTGCCATTGCAGGCCCGCTGCTTTTCAGCATTGTCTTCTTTTTAAAAGGCGGCTATAAACAGGGTTTCCTGATGCTTTTTATCCCGGCATTGGTGACATTGTTTATGCTTTATATCGCCAAGATAAAGATCTCTTCTCCCGAGAAGATGGAAGAGGGCAGTACGCTTGGCGCAGAAGAATCCAAGCCTGTACAACCGTTCTCGAAAGTCTTCTGGCTTTATGCGATGTTCACTTTTTTTTGCGTGGTTGGCTTCGCCAATTTCCAAGTACTTTCGTACCACTTTAAAGTAAAGAGCATTGTGCCGGATGTCCAGATCCCGATCCTTTACATGATAGCCATGGCAGTTGACGGTGTTGTTGCTCTTATCATCGGCAAGACATACGATAGGATAGGCCTTAAGGCCTTGTTCATTCTGCCTCTTCTGACCGCACCCATTCCTTTTCTTGGGTTTTCGCATAGTTATGTTCTGGTGCTCGCGGCTGTTGTCTTGTGGGGCTCTGTTATGGGTATACATGAGACCATTATGCGCGCCGCTATCGCAGATCTAACACACATCAAAAAGAGAGGCACGGCTTACGGCATCTTTAACGCGATCTATGGGCTTGCGTGGTTTTTGGGGAGCGTGGTGGTGGGCATGTTGTACGATAAAGCCGCATATTTGATCCCTGTCTTTGTTATTATTGCTCAAGTGTTCTCAATACCTGTTTTGTTATCTATAAGAAGGCTCGTTCCAAATGGAAAGTAAGAGTTCTTACCGGGTAGTTTCTAAGTCAGCGGGAGTTCCCCGCCTGTGAAGGCGGGGGTGAGAGCCGTATCCTGTGTCTTCCGGGCTTGTGATATACTGAATCCATGCGATTAAAGCGATCAGCTCACGCGGTATATCAGACGCAGTACCACATCGTAT
>JACRLT010000015.1 GCA_016235185.1 Candidatus Omnitrophota bacterium | reverse complement strand
TGTCCCAAGATTGTGTTATGATGAGCCATAGCCTAATCCTCCTTATATGCCGACGAGTATCGGCAAGGTTGTGGTGTGCTTCACCAACAATTTTAAGGACGCGATTAGGCTTTTTCAACCGCTAATTTGGACTCAAGTGATTTTGAGTAGTAAATAGACTTCTCACCCTGTAAAGCAGGGTTCGAAGTCCAAAAATTTAAAAAGCAAAATTTTTGGAGAGGTGGCTGAGTGGTTGATAGCAGCCGCCTGCTAAGCGGCTGTCCTGGGAAACTGGGACCTCGGGTTCAAATCCCGACCTCTCCGCCAAATTTTTCTTTGTCAGAAAAATTTGGCGGATGCCGCAACGAGCGTTAAGCGGCACGATAAGGGCCGTAGCGAGTGCGGCGTCGCTCCATAATATAGTTTCCGGATAACGGCAAAAGGCGGATGCCGAAGCCTCTGGCTTCGACGCCGCCACCATAATGTAATTCCGGCAGGGAAAAAATTTACGGATACTTGAGCGAGCGCTAAGGATGCGACAGAGCATCCAGCGAGCGCAAGTATCTCACTTAGTTACACAAACATGCTTTATATGATTTTTAAAGACCTTTTGATAGTTTTTTCTGCGGCAGCGACTGTTTTGAGCCTTATTTTCATGCTGTCTACTGAACTTTACAGGCGTATAGAAGAATTCCTTGGTTTTGAGTTTGGCGCAGGCGCGGGGTTCGCCACACTTTTGGAAGGCAAGGTTAATTTCTTAAACGATTGGGTTTATCAAAACAGGGTTTTTTTCGGCCCGCTTTTTGCAATTTTAGCTGCTTGGAATACACGTAACGCCATATTGTTTTTTTAAAAGGAGCTCTAAGGTGTTTAGGTGGTTACTATTCGAACTGGACAAAAAGAGCATGATCGTGATGGTGACAGCGTTTGTTTTGTTTTGCAGTTTACTGCTTTGTCTGCTTTTTGCCTTACTTCTTAAAGTTCAGTCTGTTTATTTTTTATTAATGGTAGCATTTTTTTGTGCGATTCTTACGCCTCCGCCTTCGTTGTATGCGTACAGTTTGTTTGCGAACCAGGTAAAAATAAGCCGCGATGCCTTTGAAAAAGCGAACCAGCAGCTTATCCAAGCCTTGGCGCAAGTCAAAGAACTTAGCGGCATGTTGCCAATATGCGCTTCCTGCAAGAAAATAAGGGATGATAAAGGTTATTGGAATAAAATAGAAAATTATGTCGAGGCTCACTCCAGCGCACTTTTCACCCAGACCGCTTGTCCGGAATGTGTAGAGAAGCTGTATTTGGGTATAGGCGTCAACGATACGGATAAGCGACCAAAAGGTGAACCGGGGAACAATTATGTTGTTTAAGGCTATTAAGTTTGCAAAGTGGTTTTCGGCATCGTTGCTTTTTTTATCTTTCCTGTCGCTTTATGGCACGTGGAAGACGCACTCATTTTTATTTTGGATTTGGGTAATAGGCCTGGCATCCTTATGGGCATGGTATATTGTTTTCTATCCGGCAAATTTTCAGAGGATCCTGGATAAATTTGAGATCCTTACCTCCACGGCTATTATTACACTTATAATTTCGGTTGTTTGTGTTGCTATATGTGTCTTCGCCAGAATTTTGTTTCAACCGCCTTTGGCAACCGGTTTTTTGACATTAGGTATGTGTATTTTGTGCCCGTTGGCGCTCGCGGTTCCAATTACCGGCCTTTCCGGAGTTGCTGTCAGTCAGGTCAAAAAGAACCGCAAGGCCCTTGAAGAAGCCAACCAGCAGCTTAGTCAAGCCTTGGCGCAGACCAAGGAACTTAGGGGCATGTTGCCAATATGCGCTTCCTGCAAAAAAATAAGGGATGATAAAGGTTATTGGAATAGGATAGAAAGTTATATCCAGGGTCATTCTAAGGCACTTTTCACTCATGGAATTTGTCCGGAATGTATAAAGAGATTGTATCCGGATGACAACTTTTAAGAATTTATAACGAAAGATATTGCGCCCATGGTTCGACTTCGCTCACCATTGGGCGGCAGCTATACAAATTTACGCGCTCATAGCTCACGCCGATGGTTCTGACCATCGGCACTTCCTCGGGAAGCAAAAGATGCTTCCCTTGGTCGTTGGCCATAAGGTAGTTGAGCTATGGAATACAAAAAGATTTCTGCGCCCATAGCTCACGCCGATGGTTCTGACCATCGGCACTTCCTCGGGAAGCAAAAGATGCTTCCCTCGGTCGTTGGCCATAAGGTGGTTGAGCTATGGAATACAAAAAGATTTCTGCGCCCATAGCTCAATTGGATAGAGCATCAGCCTACGGAGCTGAGGGTTAGTGGTTCGAGCCCACTTGGGCGCATTTTATATTCGTAGGGCGAGAACCAAAGGGGTGTGGGGAGACCGTCCCCACGCTTTCGGGGTAACAGCGACCCTGAACCGTACGGTTCATGGGAGCGCCATAGGGGCAGAGCCCCTATGGAGAGCGATCCGCCGTAGGCGGAGAGCGATGGTTCTAGGCGCAAAGCGCCGGAGCCCACTTGGGCGCACTGAATTTTTGCTGCGCAAAAATTCGCCCCGAGCAACTTAGATTTATTCAAAAATACTGCGAGGGAAAAATTCATTAATGAGCTCAATATTTTCTGACGCGTTCTTCATGAAAAAGGCCTTGGAAGAGGCCGATAAAGCATCCTCTTCGGAAGATGTGCCCGTAGGGGCGGTAATAGTCCATAAGAATAAAATAATTGCGCGCTCCTGTAATCAGGTGGAACTCTTGGGTGATCCCACGGCGCATGCGGAGATGCTGGCTATTACACAGGCCGCAAATTTTTTAAAGAGTAAGTGGCTGACTGATTGCGTTTTATATGTGACTATTGAGCCCTGCAGTATGTGCGCCGGTGCGCTTGTGTTATCGCGCTTATCAAGAGTCGTTTATGGTGCCAGCGATCCCAAGACAGGGGCAGGCGGTTCGGTTTTAAATATCCTCCATAACAAAAAACTCAATCATCGTATCAAGGTCAACGGCGGCGTTTTAAAAGAAGATTGTGCCGCAATCATAAAAGATTTTTTCAGGAAGCAGAGAGCAAGAGATAATTGATTTTTTGGAGAGGTCGCGTAGTCCGGTTTAGCGCGCGCGCCTGGAGAGCGCGTAACCCAAAAGGTTCGAGGGTTCGAATCCCTCCCTCTCCGCCATTTGTTTTTATAACTTCTGGCGTTGGAATAGATTAGCCGTAACCATCTGATTTTATTGATGATTACGGCTTTTTATTTGTTTTGTTTGTTTTTCCATGTTTTACATGTTTTGATATGTTCATTGCACAAAAATTGCACACTCTGTTTTTGACCCCCCCAGGGGTATCGGGTTTTTTGGCTGATAGGTGGGCCTGTGACCACCCATTCTATATAGTCCCCGCCTAAAATATTTCAAAAACAGGCGCGTTAAGTTACAGGCCGTTTGTGGCTCTGAAACCAGCTGTTCTATATATGACCCCACCATTTTTTTTCAGAACGATAACAAGACGCTTTATGAAACTCATTACATAATATAGAGATATCAATAAACTTTTAAGGGTGATCCTTGTTTTGTAACTTGTTTGATCTTATAAGATTGTATAGGTAAAGAATATTTTCAAATGATTTTTGGTGGGGACCAATCGGTGGGAAAAATACCCTTGACGAATGTTAAAAATAAGTTATACTCTATATAGATGTAGATACAATTGAGACTACATTGAGTCATTAAAGAGAGGTGAATGATATGAGCTTAGCGATTGCTTTGTTAAAGGCCCCCCATGTTGGGATAAGGGATTTAAAGGAGAATCTTTCAAAATTCCTTAAAAAGAATAGTCCATTGGTAGTTACGGAGAGGGGGGAACCCGTAGACGTTATTCTTCCTTATTCGGAAATGATGGATTTGGTTGACATCTTTGAGGAAGTGACTGACCCTGAAACCTTAGCTACGGTTATGGAAGGCAAAAAGGCCGTAAGAGCGGGTTCCAAAGGCGTGCCTATTTCCAATCTTTTTAAGGCTATTAGAGAAAAGCGGAAATGAAGCACGTTCCAAGGTTTCCTTCGGTATCTATCCAAGAAAAATTCCACAAGGTTCTCATCGAGTTATCTCAGGCCGTGCAAGATGAGATTATGAAAGAGATTGAGAAGCTTGTTGATAATCCTTATCCTTATGGCGATAAGGGGTTTAAAAAGCTTAAACCACCTATTGGCATATTTAACTACGTAGCTCAATACCGCCTTCGCATAGGGGATTACCGTGTTCTATATGATGTGGATAATAAACGAAAAGTCGTGTGGATTTTAGCCTTAAGAAGACGCAACGAGCAGACTTATAAATAAGCTATTTTGGTTGAGACGTGCGTGAAGATAAAGAATGAAAAAACGAATATCTTTGCAGGATAAGGCCGAAGCAGCCTTAAAAAAGGCAGTGCGTGGCGTCGTAAGAGCGGCATAAAAAATCAGGCCGTCCGTTGGTGGTATGGCAAAACAGAAAGACCGTTCGTATATCTGCGAATACCGTGAAGTAGATATAAAGCAAAGAGGAGTAGTCTAGATGATTTTTGGTGGTATGATTGGCGGTAATGTAGTAAAATCTTGTAAGTAGCGGTACCGTACGATGGTAGGTATTCAATTAGGTTGAATCATGTTGAATCGAAAAAAAATTATTGAAGTTTTAAAAAAAGAAAGGCCTTTTTTGGCTGATCGGTTTGGTGTCAGAAAAATAGCCATTTTCGGCTCTTTTGCTAAAGGCGTGCCGACAAAAAATAGCGATATTGATATTTTTGTTGAGTTTGATAAGCCCTTGGGGTTAAGGTTTATGGATTTTGCAGATTTTCTTGAGAAAATATTGGGCTGTAAGGCTGACATTTTAACTTCCCAGGGTATTCGTGGTATTAGAATTAAGCAGGTTGCCCAGCGTATTAGACGGGAGCTTCATTATGTCTAAAAGAGTCACTTCGGAATGTTTTGCGGATATAAAAGAAGCCTGTGCCCGTATTAAAGGGTACATTGCTTCGTTAAGTTATAATAAATTCCTGCGGGATACTAAGACCCAGGATGCTGTTGTGCGCAATCTTGAAATTATCGGTGAGGCTGTAAAAAATATCCCCTCCGGCGTGCGTCTCAAATATCCGCAGATCCCCTGGAAGAAGATAGCTGGACTTCGAGATCGGCTCATTCATCATTATTTTGGCGTCAATCTTGACATCGTCTGGACTATTGTTAGTGATGAGCTTCCTTTGTTGGAAAAACACATCATTAAAATTATCAATAAGCATTAAATAAGTTTAGATCCTGTAATATTCCAAATGATTTTTTGTTGTGGACAAGCCGTATATTTTCTCGTGATATGAAAAAACTGATCAAATCTTTTGTTATTGTTTTATTGATCATCGGCTGCGGGGTGTTTATCCAACAGCGGATACTGCGCTATATCAATGAGAACAGGGTCTTAAGAGAGGTCATAACAAGGCTTGAGGCTGATTCGCGTATAGCAGAAGTCCTTGTTACAGGCGTTAATTTTAATGAGGCAACAGGCAAGAAAATTACGACCATCAAATTCCTGGAATATGACACTCAAGGGATCCCTCTTGAGCCTAAGTATTTTTCTTTCCCCGGTAATATTATCCAGTTCCAGTCTTTAGTCATACGGTTCGATGATTTCTATGTAAAAAAGAACGATCCTTTAAAAGGCAAAAGCGCGTATCTGTTCTGGAAGGTCTTTTTGCTCGATGGCGCAAACACGAAGGAATTTGAGATAACAAAGGTAAGCCAGATACCTTTGGGTTATAGGATAGAGAACATCGGCAACATTTTTGAAGAAAAGCTATGGCATAAATTTTGGGAGTATGCGTTAAATCCCGAAGTTGCAAAGAAAATAGGCATAAAGAATGCGCAGATAGAAGCGCCTGGGACCATGTTTTTGCCCGGGACTCTCTACACGATAAAAATAGAGCACGATGGCGGGATGAGGATCGATGCTAGGTCTCTGCCTGCAATATTGAGGGGCGAGAAAGTATTGTAAAATCCTATAAAGAGTTGTAAAATGCGAGCACAATGACTTATTTAGTTTTTGCAAGAAAATGGCGGCCGAAGGATTTTGATGAAGTGGTCGGCCAGGAACACGTCACAAAGACTTTAAAGAGCGCGATCGCGGCCAATAAACTCGCCCATGCGTATCTTTTTGCAGGTTCCCAGGGTGTAGGTAAGACCTCTTGCGCCAGGATCTTGGCAAAGTCCCTGAATTGCGTCAAGGGGCCTACGGTCAAGCCGTGCGGCGAGTGTTCGCCGTGCCAGGAGATAGCCGAAGGCCGCAGCTTGGACGTCATTGAGATCGACGGCGCTTCTAACCGCGGTATTGATGAGATCCGCACCCTTCGCGAGAACGTCAAGTTCGCGCCTTTGAACGGCCGGTACAAGGTCTATATCATAGACGAAGTGCACATGCTGACTTCCGAGGCGTTCAACGCGCTTCTAAAAACGCTTGAGGAGCCGCCGCCATATGTTAAGTTTATTTTCGCGACCACGCATCCGCAAAAAGTCCTGCCTACGATATTGTCGCGCTGCCAGCGTTTTGATTTTGTCCGCATCCCTAATCTTAAAATAGTAGACAAGCTTAAAGAAATAGCCAGATCAGAAAAGATGCAGGTTGAAGATGACGTCTTTTTTGCCATAGCGAAAGCCTGCGAAGGCAGCCTGCGCGATGCCGAATCCATCTTAGACCAGCTTATATCCTTTACCCAAAAAGATATCAAGCTCGAGGATGTTGTCTCGGTCTTAGGCATCATAGAGCAGGATGCTTTTATTGATTTTGTCAATGCCGTTGTCGCGCAGGATGCCTCAAGTGCCCTGAAACTTATCGACGGCGTGATGAGCCGCGGCAAGGATATGAATTATTTTCTGGAAGGCATACTTGAGCATTACCGCAATCTCATGGTGCTTAAGGTAGTAAAGTCAGCAGGCGATAGCCTCGTTGACCTGCCGCCGGACACATTAAAAAAACTTATCGAGCAGGTATCGCGTTTTAGCTTATCCGATATCATGGTTTCCATTAATCATATTTTCGCGGCGCAGGATATGGCGCGAAAGCTTAACGCGACGCGTACCCCTTTGGAGATATTGGCTGTAAAACTTTCTATGCTGGGGCAGAAAAAACTAGATAAACCGGAGCAGCAAAACCCTGTAGGCCTGGCCATTTTAAAAGAAGAGAAGGGTGTCGCAGATGCCGCTTTGACTTCTTTTCCTGCCGCTGCAACATGCAGCTTGGAAGACGTAGCGAATAAATGGGGGACACTTATTGCGCAATTGTCACAGACCAAGATGTCCCTGGCTACGTATCTTAAGGAAGCCAGGGCTACTCGCCTGGAAAACAATACGCTCACATTAGCTTTTCCTAAAAATGCGGTATTTTTTAAAGAGGCAATGGCGCACAAGGATAATTTAAAGATATTTGAAGGCGTCTTAAAGTCCGCAGTAGGGGTAACGCTTGCGGTCAATCTCGAGATAGTCGATAATGTGGAACAGGAAACAGAAGTAGAAGAGGCAGTGGACGAAACTCCTCTTTTGAGATCGACGCTAGACCTATTTAAAGGAAGAGTGGTTAAAAAGGTGTAATATGGCAGGATATAGCCTTGGGACTATAGAGAAACTTATAGAGCAGCTTATGAAATTGCCGGGCATAGGCCGGCGCAGCGCGCAACGCTTTGTTTTCCATATCCTGGATGCGACTAAAGATGAGGTCACGGCTTTAGCAGAGGCCATATCTTTGGTCAAGGCGACTGTGCGTTTTTGCAGCGTTTGCAATAATTTCAGCGAAACAGAGGTTTGCGCCATCTGTAACGATGACAAAAGGGATAAAAAGCTGGTCTGTGTTGTTGAAAGTCCTAAGGACGTGGAAAATATTGAACGCAGCGCTACGTTCCACGGTATCTATCATGTTCTGCTAGGGGCTATTTCACCGTTGGAAGGCAGAGGGCCTCATGATCTAAAAGTTGACGGTCTTATCGAACGGATAAAGAAAGGCAGCATTTCGGAAGTAGTTATCGCTACTGATTCGGACACTGAAGGAGAGGCCACTGCTATTTATCTGACCCGGCTTTTGCGGCCGTTGGGCGTAAAGGTCATGCGGATAGGTATCGGTTTGCCTGTGGGTTCAAACCTGGAATATGCAGACCCTGCTACTCTTGCACGAGCGATAGAGGGTAGGCGGGAGATGTAGGCCGTATCTATTTCTTTGAGGGAGGTATTTCTCCGCCGTATCTGTTGGTGTAATAAATAAGTCTGTCCCTATCTTCTTTTGTTATTTCGACAAATTCAATACCTACATCAAAGTGTTGCTTGCCTACTATGTTAAGGAAAGTCGAAGGCCGTATCCATGCAACTTTCCCTTTTGTTTCTATTGGGGTGCTTCCGTCAAGGAGATAGATGGTGATGAATAGGAAAGAGTCTGTCTTGATATCTTCATTAATGAAAATACAGATCCCCGTGGTGCTGATATTTTCCGTAAAAGCCTGGAACTTTTTTGAAGACGCATCATCTACGCGGCAATATTCTACGAAACTTGCATAGATACGTTTTGCCCTGCGCCGTTCTGCCGTGTTGCCCTTTTCTTTGGTTTCCATATGTATTCAATCATACTCTAAGCCAGCGGTTTTTGTCAACGAAAACAGTTGGTATTAAATTTCAATTATCTTGACGAAAAGGGTGCTTTTCTCTATAATTTAACAGGCTATAACGTTCTTTTACAAGAGATCTATTCCCCCCTAGCTCAGTTGGTAGAGCGAGTGGCTGTGCGAGCCCGCCTCAGGCGGGCGAGCATCTCGAGGCGCAGCCGAGAGATCTTATGCGCAGCTTCTCCGGGAAACCGGGGTTGAAAAAGCGGGCTAATTCAGGGAAGTCCGCCATTGTTTCAGTGGCGGATAATCCTGAGCTAAGTGCGTTCAGTTGAAAAACTGTTCGCTAAATGTGCAGAGACTATATACCCGCCACCTAAAACTGAACGAAGTCAGTTTTATCCCGAGAGAAATCGAGGGAGAAACGTTCAGTTACGGTGATGAGATAGTCCAAGTCCGAAAGTAATTTCGGGTCACTTGTAACCACCAGGTCGGAAGTTCGAGTCTTCCGGGGGGAGCCAAATAAAAAAGCCCACTGTTTTTTTGGTGGGCTTTTTTATTTGTTTTCCCGAAGACGAGAACTTAAGGGGTGTGGGGAGATCGTCCCCACGTTTTCGGGGTAACAGGGAGCGTAGCGACCGCCATAGGGGCAGAGCCCCTTTGGGGAGTGTGGCGGAAGCCGCACGACAAGTTCTAGGCGCGAAGCGCCGGAGTCTTCCGGGGGGAGCTTTCAATAAAAAAGGACGCCATTTTGGCGTCCTTTTTTATTGACAAAGTAAGTTTGTATGATACAATTTGTATATACAAAAGGATGTTGTATGAAAGAGATTAAATGGAATGCACTTAAGAGTGAGAGATTGAAACGAACGCGAGGCGTTTCATTTGAAGAAATTGTAGCATCAAAATTGATTGATGTTCGTCAACATCCTCGTAGGCATGATCAGAAAATTTTTGTCTATGAGTATAAGGGATATTTGTGGGCTGTGCCATACGTCATGGAAGGTAACGTGATATTTTTGAAGACGATCTATCGGAGTAGAAAATTGATGAAAATCTATAATAGGAGGGAAGCGCTATGAGAAAGATTAAATTAACCAGAGAAGAGCAAGCTATTGAAGACAGTTTGGAGGAATTTGTTCCTGTTGGTAGGGATGAGTATGAGCAGATTGTCCAAGCCATTGCTGCACGTAAGAAAAATGCTGTTTTGAATGTCAGGGTTAACAGTAACGATCTTAAGAATATTAAACATAAAGCACACAAACTTGGGATCAGATATCAGACGTTTATTTCAGAAATACTGCATAAAGTGGCGCAGGCGTAATATAGGACCAATTACAAAACTCTTTCGGGGGAGCCACTAAAACATAACCCTCTGTGAGTAAAATACTTGCAGAGGTTTTATTTTTTACCATTTTGAAATAGAGTGGTATAATTGAAAAAAGGGAGATAGCGATGGAAAAACGAAGGTCTAAGGGAGGTAATAAATATGGAAAATAAAGAATCAAATATGGTGTGGGTTGTCTCCTTGAATAGCGGAACTCCATCATGGTCAAAAATACCTTGGCGGGACATCGTTTATAAAAAAGAGCACTATTTTTACCCATCAGCTCCGCATTGGCCAAAAATACCATATAACTATATTGCCTTCAGGTATGACGGAAGACTACAGTCAGTGCACCACATAAAGAAATACGAGCTAGTAGAAGATGTTCACAAACACATTCCTGAAATAAGAAGAAAAAAACTTCGCGACCATTATCTTCTTTGGTTGGA
This sequence comes from Candidatus Omnitrophota bacterium, assembly GCA_016235185.1. Lineage (GTDB taxonomy): Bacteria > Omnitrophota > Gorgyraeia > Velamenicoccales > Velamenicoccaceae > UBA9636. The sequence continues at coordinate 6,821 of JACRLT010000015.1, read as the reverse complement.
TGAGGGCTTTGAACCTAGAAAAGTATTGCCTAATGGTAATATATGGTCAAATGGAAGAATAAAGTGCATGCTCGACACATTATTCACGAGTAAAACAATCAAAGAAGCATCTGAAATCACGAAAAAACGACTGAAGTAAATCTATCCATTATTATCTTCCATCTGTCTCCGTTTTTATTGTTGTTTAGTCCTGCGTATAGGGTGATTGTAAAGTTCGGATTTTTGGGGGTCGTGGGGAGTTTTTGTTTCTAACTCTCTGTAATAGAATATATTGCAGAGAGTTTTTTATTGATGTATAATTTGTCTCATGAAAATTGTAATAGAATCATTGACGCTCGAAGAACTTAAGCAGGTAGCTGCTAACACCTTTGAAAATTTGGTAAAAGCGGTCGTTGATGTTGATAGAGAGATTATTGCCATTGACGCCGAACTCCATTCTGATTTAGAAGCGTTGCTTCTTGAAAATGGCTCAGAACAGAAAAGCCTCTGGGGTATTAATCTTTATCCCGAAATAAGCGGCGATGATTTTATTGAGTTTGATTCTATGATTAATATGCGTCCTTCGCAGGGCAATAGAAGCCGCGGGGTAGATAACGTGGAAATCTGTAAAAAGATTATTAAAGTTGTTGAAAAGAGAGTGAAAAGATGAACTTTCAGCATAAAAATCTTGCAACAGGCCGTTGGCGTCAATTATCATTTTTAGAGCAAATGGCAAATATCGGCAGCGAAGTAGAGCGTGCGCTTAATTGGAGAGCAAAAAATAATGCTGATTATGCTCAAAAGGCATGTGAGCGAGCACTCGAGTTGATAGATTTAACTCTGGCAGAAACTAAAAAATCTACCCATTTCAAAGAAATCGCCCGCCTTAGGGAAGCCATTGTAGATTACTTTTTTGACTCGAATCAGTTTAAATCCAGCGAGAAGTTATGGCATAATTATTTCTCGTATTTTACTTATGCCGCGCGTAGAAACCACTAAAAAATAGCTAATTCGTCCTGCAATCCAAAGAATATTTCAGATTCCCCTGATCTTAGCCAGTGTCGAAATGCGTCACATATGGGGAGCTTTTGCAGAAAGCCCAGCAGAAATGCCGGGCTTTTTTGTTGTTTAGATGAAGCGGAAGGCGTGGTTTTTTACTGTTATGTACGTGATGACAAAGATCCCTGCTTCGATAATGGCGCTTGCGACCGCAGCTCCTATATAATTGAAAGAATAGACCAAGAGAAAGATTGTGGGCAGACCTATCATGGCTATAAATAGGTGGATCCTTGAGTATGTCTCTGTTTTGCCGCAGACAAGCAGGAATTGAACGCGGAACGCATTGGCGCTGACAAAGAAGACAGCGATCAACAGAAGTCGCAGTGTTAATACCGCCTCCGGATAATCCCCGCCGCAGAATACCCTGATGATCAAAGGCGATAAAATGAAGATGATCGGCAGGCAGACCAGCGAGACATTGACGGTAAATTGCTGTATGTGCTGCATTAGTTCAAACGCCTTGTCTTTGTTCCTGTGGAATATCTTGCTTAAGCGTGGGAAAATTGCTTGAGAGAAAGAAAGCAGGGGGAACGTCTGACAGGCGCTGGCGATCTTCTCGGCGATGGCGTAGAAACCCGTTAACGTATTGTTGGTGAGAAGGCCTACGGTAAAAATGCGGGTTGTAGTATAGGCATTGATCGCGACGATTGAAATGAAAATGTCCCAGCCGGCTTTTAATTGTTGTCGTACGTTATTGTAGCCAGGGAATTTAAAGGATACGCCAAATTTTTTGAAAACAATATATTGCGCCCAAAGGCCGGTCATCAAAAACACTGAAGACGTTATAAGTGGGACCAAAAGATAATCCTGTTCGCTGCGGACAAAAAGAAAGATCAGGAGCAGTGTAAGGAAGCCGCCGGCAATGTTTAAGTCAGCGATATGTTTCATTTTTTCCGTACCCTGAAAGAACCAGACAGGGAAAAGAGTATTTCCTATGACTGCGCCGAAACTAAATAGGTAGACCATCCAATCGGCCCTGAATTTTGGGATAAAATATATGATAACACCCAGCAAAAGCAAACTTAACAATGCCAAAACTGCCTTTGCCGCCATGACGGATGAGAATATCTCGCAGACCCTGGCATGTTCATCGTGGGCCAGGGAGATCTCTTTTGTGGCGGATACGCCGAACCCGTAATCCGTCAGGATCATGAAATATTGCACAAAGGCCTGCGCGAAAGAGATCAGTCCGAACTTTTCCGGGCCGATCACCCTGAAAAGATAAGGTAGAATGATGATCGGCAGGACATATGTTATCGCCTGCAAAGTGGAAAGGGATGCCACGTTGCGCAGGACGATCTTGAGCTCTTCAGGTTCTGACAAACTGGCGATCTTACGGGCCAGTTTTTTGTAGGTGTTCATATATTTAATTTATACGCCTCCCGACCCTAAAGTCAAGCAGATTGCACGGCATATATCCTGATGTTTTGTTCTTTTGGTGATATAATTATTTAATGGAAACATTCCCGAAAGATTTTCTTTGGGGTGCCGCAACGTCTGCCTATCAAGTCGAGGGGGACAACGTCGGCGCGGACTGGTGGGCATGGGAGAAGGATACAGGCAAAGAGCGTTCCGGCCGAGCCTGCCGCCACTACGAGTTATATGAACGGGATTTTGACTTGGCTCAAAGTCTCAACCATAATGCCCATCGTTTTTCTACCGAGTGGAGCCGTATCGAGCCGGAAGAAGGAATATTCGTTGAGCAAGAATTAAAGCATTATGTTGATGTTATTCGTTGTTTGAGATCGCGTCATATCGAGCCGCTGGTGACACTGCATCATTTTACCAATCCGCTATGGTTCGCCCGGTCCGGCGGGTGGCTGGCCAAGGGGTGTGTGGAGCGTTTTCTGCAGTACGCGGACAGGGTTGTCCGGGCTTTGGCAAAAGATGTCCGTTATTGGATCACGGTCAATGAGCCCACGATCTATTTTTCTCACTCCTATCTTTTCGGGGCCTGGCCTCCCCAGCAACGGTCCTTTTTGAGAATGAAGGCCGTTGAACAACATCTCATCACAGCGCATATTCAAGCGTACGGCCTTATCCATAAGATCTATAAAGAATTGCGGCTCCCTGAACCTTGCGTAGGTATTGCCCAATATACACAGGCATATATTCCCTGCAGGGCATGTTTCAGAGACAAGATGGCGGCTTATTTAAGGGATAAGTTGTATAATTTCGGCTTCCTTGACGCGATCGCCCGCCATAGTGCGATGGATTTTATAGGTGTCAATTATTATACACGGCAGGTGGTCGAACCTAAAAATTGGGGGCTGGCGAGCTTGGCGATGGATGTTTGTAAGAAGAACCATCGTCCGGCCCAAAAGAATTCCTTGGATTGGGATATTTATCCAGAGGGTTTAGAGGATATTCTATTACGGCTCAAAAAATACGATCGCCCTGCGATCGTAACAGAAAACGGTATTTGCACCGACGATGACGCCCTTAGATGGGGCTATATCCGCAAACACTTAAAACATATCCACCGAGCGATGGGCCAGGGGGCTGATGTCAGGGGGTATCTTTATTGGTCGCTCTTGGATAATTTTGAGTGGGACAAAGGGTTTGGGCCGCGGTTCGGCCTTGTGGGCGTTGATTATAATACTTATGAGAGAAGCGTGAGGGATAGCGCAAAAAAGTTCGCCCAAGTTTGTAAAACAGGTGTTTTAGAAGATTGCGAGATCAAATAAAGCCATTCGGGATTCTGGGCCTTATCCTTGACACAAGGGGCCAGGTGTGATTAAATAAAACCAGTGTTAGCGGGGAGGTCGTAGGCGGCCTGAGAGTTCTGCGGTTGAGCAGATTACCCGAATAACCTGATCTGGGTAATGCCAGCGTAGGGAAGCAGCTTAGAAGATCATTTAAAGAGCCCTATGCAAAAGCATAGGGCTCTTTTGTCGCAGTAAAGCGACACACCGGCCACTCCTTTAAGGCCGGGTGTTGGAAAGGACAATATGGTCATAAGGATAAACGGCCAGGACGTAGAAATAGCCGAAGGGGCGGCTATTGAAGAGCTTTTAGCCCAGAGGAAGATAAACCCAAAAAGCGTTGTAGTGGAATATAACCGCAGGATCTTAAAGCCGCAAGAGTGGCGCGAAGCCATTTTAAAAGAGGATGATAGCCTTGAAATTATTTCATTCGTAGGCGGGGGATGAATATGGAAGATGCGTTGATAATAGCGGGCAAGACAATAAAGAGCAGGTTCCTTTTAGGCACAGGCAAGTTTTCTTCTTACGCGCTCATGAAGGAAGCTATCGAGGCAAGCGGCGCTCATATTGTTACGGTAGCCTTAAGAAGGGTTGATAAAGAGTCAAAAAGCGAGGATATCCTTAGTTTTATCCCGCGCGATCGTATACTTATGGCCAATACTTCCGGCGCAAGAAATGCGGATGAGGCTATACGGATCGCGCGCTTAGCCCGAGCCGCAGGCTGCGGCGAGTGGGTGAAAATAGAGGTCATAAGCGATAACAAATTTCTCCTGCCGGATAATGCCGAGACCATCAAAGCCACAGAGGTTTTAGCAAAAGAAGGGTTTATTGTGATGCCTTATGTCAACCCTGACCTTATGGATGCCCGTCGTTTAAAAGACGCCGGCGCTGCTTCTATCATGCCTTTAGGCTCGCCTATCGGAAGCAATAAAGGACTGCGCACAAAAGAGCTCTTATCTATTTTAGTCGAAGAGATCGACCTGCCTATTATTGTTGATGCAGGGCTTGGCCGGCCCTCTGAAGCAGCAGAGGCAATGGAAATGGGGTGTGATGCGGTTTTGGTCAATACTGCTGTCGCTGCAGCCGATGACCCTGTGCTTATGGCCCGCGCTTTTGCCCTTGCAGTTGAGGCAGGAAGGTACGCCTGGCGCGCCAAGCCTGCCCTGGTGAATAAATATGCCAAGGCATCATCCCCATTGACAGGTTTTTTGAGATAACACAGATGAGTTTTTTCGACGTACTTAAAGATTTTGACGGGTTTGATTTTAAGGCTTTTTTTGAAAAAGTCTCGGATGTTGATATTCTCTACGCTTTGAATAAACCCTGCCTCGATGACCTTGATCTTCTCTCACTTTTGTCCGATAAAGCGGCGCCGCATCTTGAGGATATGGCGCAGAAGTCGCATGAATTGACATTGAGGAACTTCGGAAGGGTGATCTATCTATATGCGCCCCTTTATTTGGGGAATTTTTGCGATAACGAATGCCTTTATTGCGGGTTTAAGCACGGTAATGCAATAGAGCGCAAGAAACTCTCTTTGCCTGAAGTTGAAAAAGAGGCAAGGGCCATTGTTGCGACAGGCATACGCCATATCCTTATACTTACCGGCGAGTCGAGAAGCAAAACGCCTGTATCGTATTTAAAAGATTGCGTATTATTGCTGAAAAAAATTTTTTCTTCGATTTCTATCGAGGTTTATCCATTGGAGGCCGAAGAATATAAAGAGCTTATTGAGGCCGGCGTTGACGGCTTGACACTTTATCAGGAGACTTATGACCGTGATCTATACAGGCACTTGCATCCTTGCGGCCCCAAGAGTGATTTTGCATATCGCCTGGATGCTCCTGACAGGGCATGCCGGATGAAAATGCGTTCTTTGAGCATAGGCGCTTTACTGGGCCTGGCTGATTTCCGCAAAGAGGCATTCTTCCTCGGGCTTCATGCGGTATATCTTGAGCGCCGATATCCCGATGTTGAGCTGTCTGTCTCGCTTCCAAGATTTCAGCGTACTGTAAGTGATTTTTTACCTGCTTTCTCTGTCGGTGACGCAGACCTTGTGCAGATCATGACAGCCTTAAGGCTTTTTTTGCCGCGTGCAGGGATAAATATTTCTACGCGCGAGAGCCGTGCATTGCGCAGTGATCTTGTGGGCCTTGGTGTTACGCGGATGTCGGCAGGTTCGAAAACAGAGGTTGGCGGCTATTGCCTTGATGAAAAGACACAAGGGCAGTTTGAAGTTGCTGACAAAAGCGGAGTTGGCGAGGTCAAAAAGATGATATGCGATAAAGGGTATCAACCGGTCTTAAAGGATTGGCAGACATTATGAATGTTTTTGAAGCGGCTTTAGAGAAATATTTCGGGGCTGGCAATTTAAAGAAGATCCAGAACACAAAAGTCGGTATAGCCGGCCTCGGCGGCCTGGGTTCAAATTGCGCTCTGCACCTGGTGAGAAGCGGTTTCCGAAAATTGACGTTATGCGATTTCGATAAGGTAGAGGCAAAGAACCTTAACCGCCAATTTTATTTTTTGGACCAATTGGGCTTGCCGAAGACCGAGGCGCTCAAAGCCAATCTTTTGAAGATCAATCCGGGGCTTGAGCTCAAGCTAGTTTTTGAAAAGTTAACACAGGATAATATAAATGAAGTTTTTAGCGATTGCGGCGCGGTAGTAGAGGGATTTGATGACGTGTCTTGCAAGCAGATGATCGCAGCCGCTTATGCACGCTCCGGGAAATTTTTTGTTTCTGCGTCAGGGCTGGCAGGGTGGGGCAGGGCAGATGCCGTAATAACGCGGAAGGTCCACGATACCTTCTATCTTATCGGTGACCTTCAGACTGAAGTTTCCATTAAATTTCCTCCCTGCTCTCCTCGGGTTTCGGTAGCTGCATCAAAACAGGCGGATTGTATTTTGGCATGGGTTCTTAGTACTGGATAGCTTTGAATAGTTTCCCCAGTTTTTAAGGTTGATTTTTCGTAACTCTTTGTTTGTAAGGGAATAATGGATATTTAGAAGTAAAAAAGGGATTCTCCTTGTGTTAGAATGTTTTTCGGCAGAAAAACAGGGGAAAAAGTTTCCCCA
>JACRLT010000045.1 GCA_016235185.1 Candidatus Omnitrophota bacterium | reverse complement strand
TGTCCCAAGATTGTGTTATGATGAGCCATAGCCTAATCCTCCTTATATGCCGACGAGTATCGGCAAGGTTGTGGTGTGCTTCACCAACAATTTTAAGGACGCGATTAGGCTTTTTCAACCGCTAATTTGGACTCAAGTGATAATTTATCTTTTATGATAAGGCGTCTCCATGTCAAGTTTTCGGGACGGGTTCATGGCGTTGGTTTTCGTTTTACGGCAGAAGCCGTTGCCAGCCGCCTGAACTTAACCGGATGGGTAAAAAATCTCCACAGCGGCGAAGTGGAGATAGTTGCCGAAGGCCAAGAGGAAGACCTGAAAAAGTTCGTTTCGGACATAGAGGGTCAATTTTCCACCTACATTTCAGACAAGGAAATCAGTTGGGAGGAACCCAGTTCCGAATTTAAAGAGTTCGGCATACGGTTCTAGCATGCGCTATGCTGTTTTTTCAGATGTCCATTCAAACTTAGAGGCCTTCGAGGCTGTGCTCGAAGCCGCCCACAAATCCCATATTGACCAGTATCTTTTTTTAGGCGATATCGTAGGTTATGGCGCTAACCCTTGCGAGTGCATAGCGCATTTACGCAAGCTCTGTCCTTTGATCGTAGCAGGTAACCATGATTGGGGCGTTGTTGGGATGACCGATCTTGATTATTTTAATGAGGAAGCCCGCGCTTCTCTGGTCTGGACAAAAGAAGCAATAGCGGAAGCTGACCGTATTTTTCTTTCCCAATTAAAACTGGTGCAAGAATCCGTGCGCTTTTGTATTGTTCACGGTACCCTATCTCATCCTGAAGAGTTCGATTATATGACCGACGGGCAAAGGGCTGCCAAGACGTTTTATCTCCTGGAGCAAGAGGTATGTTTTGTCGGCCATTCACACCGTCCGGGTGTTTTTGTAGATGACACAGAAAAGATCTATTATCAGGTGCCAAAGAGACTGGATATCGTTAAAGGCAGGCGTTACATCGTCAACGATGGAAGCATTGGGCAGCCGCGCGACGGTGATTGGCGGGCATGTTTTTGTATTTATGACGACAATGCTTCGACGATCGAGTTTAGGCGCGTAGAATATAATATCCATGAGGCTCAAAAAAAGATCTTAGAGGCAGGATTGCCGCGGATCTTGGCGGATCGCCTTAGCATAGGCAGATAGATATGGATGCCGGAAAACAAATAGAGAAACTTCGCGAGGAGATCAGGCACCACGATTTTCGTTATTATGTCTTAGACAGCCCTGAAGTTTCAGATAGCGAATACGACGCTTTAATGAAGCGCCTGATAAGCCTTGAGAACAAACATCCTGAATTTTTGGCGCCGGATTCTCCGACTCAAAGGGTCGGCGGAGAGCCGGTGAAGGGGTTTGCTACCGTGCGCCATAAGCAAAAGATGTTTTCTTTGGATAATACCTATACGTTTGACGAGATAAAAGATTGGATCGGGCGCCTGACAAAGGGCTTGAAGGAACCGCAAGATGTTAGTTATGTCGCAGAATTGAAGATGGACGGAGTCAGCGTTAATCTGACATACCGCAATGGAAAGCTTGTGATCGGCGCTTTGCGCGGAGACGGCGAAGTCGGCGAGGACGTGACCAGCAATATCAAGACCATACGGGCCATACCCTTAAAACTTTTGGGTTTTGGCTATCCCGATTTTATCGAGGTCCGCGGAGAGACTTTTATGTCGCGCAAAGATTTTCGTGCTATAAACAAGGAGCGCCAAGCGCAGGATGAACAGTTGTTTGCCAATCCGCGCAATGCCTCGGCAGGGACGCTTAAGACCCTTGATCCCCAGATCGTTAGAGGCCGTCGGCTGCTTTTTTTTGCGCACTCCCTCGGGGATTTTAGCGGAAAAGGTTTTGCTTCTCAAAAAGATTTTTTGGATAAGGCCAAATCCTGGGGCATACCCGTTAATCCTCACACACGCCTATGCTCCGGGTTGACAGAGGTAATGAAGTTCTGTCAACATTGGCAAGAGAAAAGAAATACTATTGACTATGAGATCGACGGTATAGTAATAAAGGTCAATTCATTGGAGAGCCAGTCGAGGCTGGGGTTCACGCTTAAAAGCCCGCGCTGGGCCATAGCATATAAATTTGCGGCTCAACAGGCTACGACACAGATAAAGAATATCACGATAAGTGTCGGTCGAACCGGAGTATTGACTCCTGTTGCACAGCTGGATCCTGTGGAGTGCGGCGGGGTGACTATCAGCAACGCGACATTGCACAATTTCGATGAGATCGAGCGGTTGGGAGTTAAGGTCGGAGACAGGATCATTTTAGAGCGTGCCGGCGATGTCATACCCAAGGTGGTTAAGGTTTTGACCAGTGTGCGCACGGGCAAAGAAAAGAAGTTTGAAGTGCCTATTGCCTGTCCGTCTTGCCAAAGCCGCGTTATTAAGGAGGACGAAGAAGAGGTGGCGTACCGTTGTGTCAATGTATCATGTTCGTCACAACTCGAAAAAAGGCTGATACATTTTGCGTCGCGCTCTGCAATGGATATCGAGGGCATGGGGGATGCGGTCGTCCATCAGCTGCTTGAAAAAAAACTCGTAAAAGATTTTGCCGATGTATATACGTTAAAAAAAGAAGATCTTTTGAAGCTTGAACTTTTTAAAGAAAAAAAGGCGCAAAACCTTTTGGACGGCATCGAAGCCAGTAAGTCCAGGCCGTTATCGCGCCTGCTTTTTGGGTTCGGCATAAGACACGTAGGAGAGAAAGCAGCTTCGGTATTGGCCGAGCATTTTAAGACGATTGATCGCCTTATGAAGTCCAAAAAAGAGGAGTTTAACTCTATAAACGAGATAGGCGGGGTTATCGCGCAGGCAGTATATGATTTTTTCCGGTCAGAGGGGACCTCACAACTTATCGAAAAATTGAAAAAAGTCGGCGTGCGCATGCAGGAATCGGAGCGCGTCAGGATCGTATCTGCGATAAGCGGCAAGACTTTTGTTTTTACCGGAGAGCTGGATGGTTTTTCCCGCAGCGAGGCCGAAGCGTCAGTCAAGGAGCGCGGCGGCCGTGTGTCTTCGAGTGTCAGCAATAAAACAGACTACTGCGTTGCAGGCAAAAATCCGGGTTCAAAATTCAACGATGCCAAAAAATTCAACGTTTTGACCGTTAGTGAGAAAGAGTTTAAAAAATTAATAGGGGTGGAATGATGAAGACAGAAAAAAGGATCTTTACGATTGCCATATGTATAGTTTCGTGTATTTTTTTGCTGACGGGCTGCGAGGCCATGCGGAAAAAATTTGTCCGAAAACGGAAAAAAACGGAAAGCACGGAGCCCATGGTCATAGTCCCCAGGGATTACAGCGCGCATCCTTTTCCCAGTGACGTTCTTTATAAGCAATATTTCGTATACTGGAAGTCGTGGAACCAGGAGTTGGTGGAGAGCTTAAATGACAAGTTGTCTTATAAGAAAATTTCAGACTGTGCCGAGCAGGCGCTCATGAATCTAAAGAAGATGGCTACCTATCTAGAGGAAGAAAAGGCGAAAGAGCTCCAGGCCTATATTAAAAAGACAGAGGATCTAAAAGGCCGTATCGAGTATGTCAAGAACCTGCCCCCTTCGCAGATGAATATGCTAAAATACGATGCCGAGCGCATATTAAGCGCTGTAAACCGTAAGTTTGATCTCGGTAAGATGAAAGATCATTTGAAATAATTTGTTATTGTTCTTTCGCAGCGAAAGATTTCGTTTGGATGTTTAGGGTTGCAATCCAAGCCCCTATACGCAAACTGAATTTTTTTTCCGTTGACTTCGGCTTACATCTCGTTCGTAACGCGAACATTCCTTCGAAAGGAAACAAAAGACCTGTATTATGCTTCGGTCAGGTCCGCAACGGACTCGAGCGTAACTCCTGTTATGTAAGGTGTCAAGCTTTCGTTAGTAACAAGGTGTTTTTTTACATAAAATGTTTTATGGTTATAGCCGTTCGGGAACGGTTGAGCTTCCTGTTATACGTGCCTACTCGCATGGGGCATTT
>JACRLT010000046.1 GCA_016235185.1 Candidatus Omnitrophota bacterium | reverse complement strand
TACAGGAAGTTAGGCTGAAAATGCAATAGCAATTTTAACGTAAGGCATTGTATTTACGTAAGTTATGAAAAATCAAAACTTACATAAAAACAATTTTTGAAAATAATCGTAAACAAAAATAATTTTTAACAAAGTAGTGCTCTGATGTCTGACTTCTGAAAGATGTTTTTTTGAATAAGTATTGCTTGACCTGTATGTGGTCTTATGTTAGACTTTTAAAATCTATTTTTCATCCGCCACTAAACCGTTGGCGGATGTCACTGAAATTGCGTGAGTTAGAAAATTATTTTGGCGGATGACCCGCCTAAGTTTTAATGGCGGGCTAATAGAGGTAAAACATATTTATTTTTTTGGTGTTCCATATAAATCAACAAGTTACAAAAAATATCGGAGGATTTTAGCAACATGAAGTACGGACATTTTTCTTCTGATGGGCTTGAGTTTGTTGTAACAGACCCCGTAACACCCACCCCGTGGATCAATTACCTGACTAACGAAAAATATTGCGCCATAATCTCTCAATGTGCCGGAGGCTACAGTTTCTACAAAGATTGCCGCACAGACAGGATCTTGAGATGGGCGCCTGATTATAAGAATTATGACAGGCCTGGCCGCTATATTTATGTCAGAGAACAGAAGACAGAGGACAGAGGACAGAAAAAAGAAAAAATCTGGTCATTAACGTATCAGCCTTTGCGCGTCACGCCTGATCTTTTTGAGTGCCGCCACGGATTAGGCTATACCACCATCACCTCCAAATACAATTCAGTCAAGTCTCAAATAACTTATTTTGTCCCGGTAGACGACGATTGCGAGTTGTGGCTTGTATCGCTTACCAATGAGTCGAATAAAGAAAAGAAACTCGAACTATATCCATATGTCGAATGGCTCGTAGGCGACTACCATGAGGAATTGCGTTACCGAAACATCATGAACCTCTATAACCGGATGTGGTTTGATGAGGAACATGATCTGATCTTCGGCTGGAAGACCGCTTTCTGGCAGGGCATGAACATAAAGGAGTTCAAAAACTATTCTTTCTTTGCTACTAACCTTGACGTCAAGGGTTATGCTACCAGGAAACAGGAGTTCCTGGGCCGTTATAATACAGAAGAAAAACCGGAGGCTATTTTAGAGGGTAAATTTAAAAATTCGGAGCTGTGTTCCGGTGAAGACGGCATAGCGTGCTTTAAAAATATCGTCAGGATCCCGCCTAAGCAATCCAAAGAATTTGTAGTAATATTGGGAGCTACCGAAGGCAAGGCGAACGCGGTAAAGCTTGTAGAAAAATATAGGGATTTGAATGTTGCTAAGTTGGCCCTGGCAGAGACAAAAGGGTTTTGGAAAAAGCGCATCGTCGATAATGTCGTTGTTAAGACCCAGGATAGTGAATTCGATAATATGGTCAATGTCTGGGTCAAGTATCAGGTCTATATTTGCAATACCTGGTCGCGGTCGCCTTCTTACTATCATGAAGGTTCCGGCGGCAGAGGTTACCGCGATTCCTGCCAGGATTCAGAGGCAATTGTTTCGCTTGATCACGAATTGACGCGTAAAAGGATATTACATATAGCATCACTCATACGTAAGGATGGAACGTCTGCCCCGGGCTGGTCGGATACAGCAGGGCCGAACCATCACCGGCCGAATAAAGACCACCAGATCTGGCTGACAGCAACAGTGCGCGCCTACATCCAGGAGACCGGCGATAAGGATATTTTAAAAGAATACGTTCCATATCTCAAAGATAAATGGCTCGGCGGCTGGGAGATCGATCCCAACCACAAGGGCGGCGCTACCAGCGACGGCGAAGGTACGCTTTTGGAGCATCTGGAGAAGAACCTTGATTTTTGTTTCAACGACGTCGGCGAACGCGGCCTGCCGAAGATCGGCCATGCGGATTGGAACGATGCAATTGACGCTGCCGGAAAGAGGCATAAGGGCGAGAGTGTCTGGTTGGCGCAGGCCCTGGTGCGGTCGCAGAAGTATTTTGCGGAGCTTGCAGTGTTGATGGGCGAAAAAGATAAGGCCCAGCAGTTCTTGGATAAGGCCAAGACCATGGCCGAAAGGGTAAATGCGGTCGCGTGGGACGGTGATTGGTACACGCGCGGGTTTACGGACGACGGCATTCCTTACGGCGTAAAGAGCTATGACCAGGGGAAGATATTCATTATGAGCCAGGCATGGGCCATCCTTTCAGGCATAGCCGACGGAGAAAGGCTTACGAAAGTTTTGAGGTCCTGCGATAAGTATCTCGACGGGTCCCACGGTATAGCTATGTTTTATCCCGCATTTACCGAATTTCGGCCGGAGCTCGGGCGCATCAGCATGTTTTCCGAAGGTACAAAAGAAAATGCGGCGGTCTTCTGTCATGCCGCTCACTTTTTGATAGTTGCATATTGTATGGCGGGCCGCGGCAATAAGGTCTATGAGGCCATGACAAAACTAATGCCTAACAAGCAAAAGAATTATGACCTTTATAAGTCCGAGCCGTATGTTTATGCCGAATATCTTGTGGGCCCGGAGAATCCATATCGTTACGGCGAAGGCCAGTTTACGTGGATTACCGGGGCTTCCGGCTGGGCATTTATGGCAGCGACCGAATGGGTCTTAGGCGTCAGGCGCGATTATGACGGCCTTCGCATTGACCCATGCATTCCATCTCATTGGAAGAAGTGTTCTATGCGCCGTCCTTTCAGAGGCGACGTTTACGAAGTAGAGATAGAGAATCCCAGGGGTGTTGAGAAAGGTGTCAGAGAGCTTTATGTGGACGGCGAACTTGTCAGCGGCAATCTCGTCAAAACAATAGGCGACGGCAAGACGCATAAAGTGCGCGTTATAATGGGCTAAAATAGATAATTGACTCCTTGTCTAACCGCTTGTCCGCCATTGATTCAGTGGCGGACTGCGCAGACTTCGGAGTTAACTTTGGAAGGAATAAGCCTATATATACAAAGTTAAGGAGGTAGTTAATGCCACAAGCGAAGAGCCAGCCAACTCATCATGTTACAGCTGACAAAGATCGTATTCCTTTTTTCCAAAAAGCCATATACAGTATAGGCGCGTTTGCTAATACTGTTCAGGCTGCTTTTATTGGGCAGATGGTCATTGTTTTAAACCTCGGATTAGGCGTGAATCCTGCTTTAGTCGGCTTAGTCGGGGCCATTCCTCGAATTATCGATGCTATATCAGATCCTGTAACCGGATACTTTTCCGATAATCTCCGGACTCGCTGGGGACGCCGCAGGCCGGTTATATTCTTCGGTGCTATTACCGGCGGCGTATGCTTTGCCCTGATGTTCCAACTCTTCAAGGGGCATAGCGAAATGTATTATTTCTGGTACTTTTTATTATTCCAAGTCCTGTATTTCCTTGGGTTCACTTGTTTCTCCATACCCTGGATAGCGCTTGGTTACGAAATGACGCCAGACTATCATGAACGGACACGCCTGCAGGGAGCGAGCAATTTTGTCGGTCAATTGCCTTGGCTGATAGCTCCTTGGTGTTGGGCGATCATGCACAATGGAGCATGGTTTACGGATATTGTCCATGGAGGCCGGGTCCTTTCGCTGATAATAGGAAGTTTTATCGTAGTGGCTGGTATTATGCCCGCTATTTTCAATAAAGAATATTTCCATAAGCTGCCAAAGCCCGACATCAAAGGCGGTTGGAATGTGACGAAAGACTTCTTTAAAGGGGCAGCTATCGCTCTTAAATGTAAGCCATTTGTCAAACTATGCACGGCTACATTATTGATCTTTGGCGGATTCATGCTGGCGTCTGCTTTTACCATTTACGTTGTCTTCTTCTATGTTTTTGGCGGGGCTCCTGTGCTCAATCAAGCTTATGCAGGCGGTGGTAAGCTGCTCGGCTGGTATGGGACATTCAGCGCTATTTGTACCATGGGCGTTATCTACTTAACCACTTGGCTCTCCGGGAAGATCGGGAAAAGAAACACCTTTTTTGTCACTATTCCTCTTTCCATCATTGGTTACGCTTTGAAATGGATCGGGTATAACCCGGCACATCCATACATGCTGCTGATCGCTGCTCCTTTTATCACGTTTGGGTTAGGGTCACTTTTTACCCTGATGAGCTCTATGGTCGCCGATGTCTGTGACCTTGACGAACTTAATACCAATATGCGCAGAGAAGGTATGTTTGGCGCTATTTATTGGTGGATGGTAAAGCTGGGATTAGCGCTCGCATCGCTTATCTCCGGCATCCTGATCAACGCAACCGGTTTCCACCAAGAGTTAGGCCTGGGCCAGGCACCCGGCACCTTATTGTGGATGAGGATATTTGATATCGGGATCCCGATCATAACTTCTATCGCCGCCATTTTCGTTATTAAGACCTTTGATATCTCGGAAGCAAAGGCATGTGAGATTCGCGGCCACGTTGAAAGACGAAGAGAAGAGAGGCGAAAAGAAGAAAGGCGAATAGAAGAAGAAAGACGAAGAGAAGAAAGACGAAGTTAGGAAGAGTGAGTAGAGGTGTGCTATAAACTTAATGGAAAATAGGATGCGTAACTATAATTTTAAACTCGAAGTACGAATTTCGAAGTTCGAAACAAATCCTAATTTTCAAATGTTTCAATGTTTTAAACATTTTGTTTTAAGACATTTTGACATTGTTTCGGATTTCGGTATTCGGATTTCGAGCTTAGCAGTTTGGATTTTGTTATTTGGATTTATAACGGTCGTTTGTTTTGCGCAGGAAGAGACAGAGCAGAATGTAGTTGCCTCCAACACGATAGAGGTGCAGGCGACCGTGTCTGTGCAGGCTCCGGCTCAAGAGGCGCAAACAGAAGCCAGGGCCGCAGGGCCTGCGGCTTTGCCGCAGGAGTTGTCGCCCGCCACAGAGCTTGGCGAGGCTTTGCCCGCCACAGAGCTTGGCGAGGCTTTGCCCGCCACAGAGCTTGGCGAGGCTTCGCTTTCAGATCTATTGTCTTTAGCGCGCAAGGCAAAAGACAAAGACGACTTTGATGGTGTTTACAAATATGTCGGTCAGGCTATGGCGCGTTTTGCAGGTGCTGCCCGCGCCCAAGCAAAAGACCTCAAAAGTTTCCCGCCGTCAGAACAGATCAATAATTATGAGACTTTTAATCTTCTTGCCCAGTGCCAGTTCATAAAGGCCGAGGCATTAAAAAAAGAGGGCAAGAAGCTTGAGGCAATAGAGGCTTTTAAGGAAGTTGTTTCTGATTTTCCTTATGCCCAGGCATGGGACCCGCGCGGATGGTTTTACAAGCTTGCCACAACGGCGCAAGAGGCTGTTGACAGGATGGAGGGCCGTGATGTTGTAGCACAGAAGTGCGGCACGATACCTGCGACAAAGATCAGTTTATACGACCCGGGTAAGGAGGAGATCGTAGATTACGAAAATTACGGCGAGTTTACCGGTATCGGGACAAAAAATTATAAATATAACGTAAAGTTCCAGGAGGGTTTGTCTGAAGCCGTAGGTGAAGGTATTTATCCGAATACAACTAGCGTGCGCTGGGACCCGGCATTCCAGGAAGTAAAAAAACAGAAAAGGCTTGATGGCAGCCACTGGGATTTTGTCCACTCTCCAGACCTTGAAGCGGCATTTTTCAAATGGGCGCTTGCGCCGGAGCCTCCCGGTATCAGATTATTCTATACGGGCCTGATCCTTGAGAAGTCGGGCCTGATCAAACATGCCATCAAGGCATATTATGCTATTGTGGTGCACTTTCCTCACACGGTAGGCTGGACATATTGGCATACCCCTTGGTATGTCGGTCAGGCAGCCTTAAGCAGGATAAAATATCTTTGCAAAAAATATCCCCAGGCAAATATGGACCTTGTCGGAGCGGAGATAAGAGTAGACAATGGTTTTGATACCGATGTCTCAAACGATATATTCATAGTTACCCTAGGCAGAATTGTTAAAAACCATATAACAGAAACACTTGTAGATAAGATGAAGAGGTATGTCGATTATAAGGTCATGCGTTCCAAGATCAAAAGAAAGATAGGCACGGGCAAGGTCGGCTTTGTGCAGTATGAAAACGGCGATTGGCAACTTCTCGTGGATAATAAGCCCTACACTATAAAAGGCGTGACATATGCCATAGCCAAGGTCGGCCAGAGCCCGGATGACGGCTCTTTAAAGAACTGGATGGAGTATGACTATAACAAGAACGGAAAGTGCGATGGCCCTTATGATGCTTTTGTTGATTCAAATGAAAATAATAAAAAGGATCAAGGTGAGCGCGCTATAGGCGATTTTCAACTCATGAAAGAGATGGGGGTCAATACCATACGTCTCTATCAACAGCCTCACGAGATAAAAAAAGAGATCTTGCGCGATTTATATAAAAGGTATGGCATCAGAGTGATCATGGGTGATTTCCTGGGGAAGTATGCTTTAGGTTCAGGGGCAGATTGGCATCAAGGAACCGATTACGATAATCCAGAGCATCGAAAAAATATGCTTGAGTCTGTCAGACGGATGGTCATGGAATTTAAAGACGAACCATACATACTATTGTGGCTTTTGGGCAATGAAAATGTATATGGGGTCGCATGTAATGCCGATAAAAAACCGGAGAGCTTTTTCAAATTTGTCAATGAGGCGGCAAAGCTCATTAAGTCTCTTGATCCCGAACATCCGGTTGCTATAGCAAACGGTGATACCGTATTTTTGGACAGGTTCGCGAAGTATGCCACAGATGTAGATATGTTTGGGGCAAATGTATACAGGGGTGATAGCGGTTTTGGTTCTTACTGGGCGTCTGTAAAGCTGTTTACAGATAAGCCCGTTTTTGTGACCGAGTACGGCGCTCCGGCCTATGTGTATTGTTCTTTAGAACAAAAAGCACAAGAGGCTCAAGCGGAGTATCTCGGCAGCTGTTGGGAGGATATCGAAGATAATGCGGCTTTTGGTACAGGCAGCGGTAATGCTGTAGGGGGCATCTTGTTTGAGTGGTGTGACGAGTGGTGGAAAGGATATGAACCTTCGATACACGACACAAAGGGATTGTGGGTAGGCCCGTTCGCAGACGGTTTTATGCACGAAGAGTGGCTCGGCGTGACAGGCCAGGGCGACGGTGCTTTAAGTCCGTTCTTACGCCAGTTGCGCAAGAGTTATTATGTATATCAGAAGTTGTGGAGAAAATGAAAGACGCATAGGGCAAAGAGCATAGAGCATAGGGCATAGGGCATAGAGTTATGAGTTTTTACTCTAAGCTCTTAGCCCTAAGCGCTATGCCGAATTTCGAAGAAATTCGAAAAACGGAGGTGCAGGATGAAGAAGTTGTTAGGGTTGGTTGTGGTGGCAGCGGCATTTTTTACGTGCTGTTCCATCCACGCCGAAGAGGTTAAAAGTTTTTCCGTGTATTCGGACGCAAAGTCCCCGGATAACCGCTATATCCCGTCGGGCTGGATGGGTGATTACGGCGATGTGTCCATGGATGACAAGAGTATGGATGAACCGCACTCGGGAACTACTTCTATTAAGTTCGTCTATACGGCCAAGAAAGCACAGAATCAGGGTTGGGCAGGTATTTATTGGCAGAATCCGGCAAATAACTGGGGATCCAAGAAAGGCGGTTTTGACCTGACCGGGTTGAACAAGCTCACATTTTGGGCCCGTGGCGCAAAGGGCGGTGAGGTCATCGATAAGTTTACCGTCGGAGGCATCAAGGGGACATATCCTGATACAACGGAAGTCTCCATGGGGCCTGTGGAATTGACCTCAAGCTGGCAGGAGTATTCCGTCAATCTGGCAGGTAAAGACCTAACTTATATCAACGGCGCTTTAAACTGGGTCATTAACGCGGATTCCAACCCGGAAGGCGCTACATTTTATATCGATGATATAAAGTTTGGATATGACGCGAATTTGAAAGAGTCTGGTAGAAAATTACAGGAGATGCCTTTTTATATATACGCCGATAGAGGGTCGATCTCCAACCATTTCATCCCGTCGGGATGGATGGGCGACTCTAGCGATCTAAAGATCGATACAGGTACACTTGAGAACCCGTATTTCGGAAAGACAGCCTTAAAGATCACTTATGTTAACAAGGCTTCTAACGGCGCCCGCTGGGCCGGTATGTATTGGCAGAACCCGCCGAATAATTGGGGCGGCGTGGATGGCGGATTTGATCTGTCAAAGGCTACAAAGGTCACTTTTTGGGCCAGAGGCGCAAAAGGCGGCGAAAGGATAGAGGAGTTCAAGATCGGCGGCATTATGGGCGAATATTCGGATTCTGATTCAGCCGGTATTGGGCCTGTTGTATTGGAGCAGGATTGGAAACAATATACGATAGACCTCAAAGGCAAAGACATGTCGTACATAATCGGCGGTTTTGCTTGGGCGACCAACCTGGATGTAAATCCTGACGGCGCCGTGTTCTATTTGGATGAGATAAAGTATGAGTAAAACAGGGGACAGGGGGCAGGGGACAGGGGACAGAAAGCGAAAATTTCAAAAAAATATTTTTTCTGTTTTCTGTCTTCTGTTTTCTGTCTTCTGTTTTCTGGGCATGGGCAAACCTGCCGCCAAGAAGGTCTATGTCAAGACGTTAAAGAACGGCCACTACCAGTTGATAGTAGACGGCAGGCCTTACGTCGTCAAGGGCGTCTGCTATAATCCAGTCCCGATAGGCTCGTCCCATGACTATGATTTCTGGTCAGATGCCGGCGAGCCATGGAAAAAAGACGGCGAACTCATGAAAAAGATGGGTGTCAACACCGTCCGTTTTTATAATGCCGGCGAAAATACGGAGTCGGTAAAAAAGGTGGTTTCCGGCCTGTATAAACTTTACGGGATCCGAAGCATGATGGGCAATTGGCTCGGGTTCTGGAATTATCCGGCGCCTTTTTACGACGACGAAAATTTCAGGAAAAAAATAAAAGACGAAGTTATAGCCATGGTGGAGGCCTTAAAAGGTGAAGAAGGTATCTTGGCCTGGGTCCTTGGTAACGAGAATAATTATTCGTTCGGCGGAAAGATCAATCCATGGTCAAGCGAGCGAATAGATAAGATGGGTGACGAGAGGCAGTGTATGTTGGTGCGTGCCAATGTCTATTACACGCTTATAGAAGAGATCGCAAAAGAGATCCGCCGAATTGACCCAAACCATCCTATAGTCATGGGCAACGGGGAGCTGATCTGTTTGGACGTGGCCAACGAATTTGCCAAGTCCATAGATATCGTAGGCTGTGTTATTTATCGCGGCAAAACATTCGGCAATATTTTTAGCACTCTGCGCCAGACCTATGATAAGCCGGTGCTCTTCATAGAATTCGGAGCCGATGCCTATAACGCTTATGAAAAAAAGGAAGATGAGGACGCTCAAGGCGCATTCCTGGAGTCGCAGTGGGCACAGATATATCGCAACTTAGCCAACAATCCCGACGGGGCAGGAAATTGCCTGGGCGGCACGATGTTTGAATGGACGGATGAGTGGTGGAAACACAACGATTATGATGCGAACGGCTTAAGTATACATGATACAGAGTCGAATTGGTCTAATGGCTCTTATTACTTTGATATCAAGGCCGAGCGTAATATGAATATGAACGAAGAGTGGTTTGGTATTGTCAAGCTCGAGCCCCAAAAGGTAGAAGGAATAAATAAACGCGTCCCGCGCAAGGCTTATTATATGATCCGTGAATTCTGGAAAAACCCTCGGGATGTAAAGAAGAGTGCGAGGAAAAAATAATAGTCACCATGTCACAAAAAAGAAGACAGAGGACAGAAGACAGAGGACAGAAGCTAAGAAGAAATATAGCATTGTCTATTTTTCTGGTTTTAGCACCGTTGGCCGGTGTTTCTTATGCTCAAGATATTGCTAAAGAGGGGGCAGCAGATCTGGAGAAACTTTCCCAAGAGTATTTCGCAAAAAACGACTATGATGGTTTTTACCAGCATCTCAAAAAAATTAGCTCGCCTACACCCGAAGTCTATTATTTTTTAGCCCTTGCGCGCCAGAAGAATATCGAATATTGGCAGCAAACCAAAGATTGGGAAGGGGTTTACGATAAGGCAGCCTCTTACAAAAAAGACATAGATGATAATTTGAGATCTGCAGAAGGCGCGCTCAAAGACGACAAGGGGCTTCTTTTAAAAATCAAATACCTCAAGTGGATGCGCGCAAAAGAAGAAGGCTTAGATAAAAGCACGGGCCTGTTCAACGACCTTGTCAATACTGCCAAAGATGCGGCAGGGCAGGATTGCCTGCAGATAACCAAAGATATCGCAGATGAGCTGGCCGGGTTGGAAGACAAAAATCTTTCCCGCAGGCTCTATGAGATCTATGTCAATAAGCTTATCGGGAGCGATATTTCCGGGGCGGACCTGAAAAAAACGGCCGTTAAGTTTTTAAACGACAATAATATCTATTTGGCCAAGGCTTTGTTTGAAGCGTTTTTGAGCAAGATCTCCGATGTTAAAGCGTTGTTGGCGCGCGAGACCGTTGGTATCGCCGGGCTTTTCGCGCACCAGGGCAGGACAGTCGGCCCGGATCCGGTATTTGCCGAGGAGATGTATAAAAAAGCATATGAGTTGTCCGGCGCTGCCGCATTCGACAGTGGTTCCCAATATCGCAGGGCCTTTAACCTGGAGCGGATGAAGGAGTTTGTGCGCGCCGCAGAAGAATACAAGAACTTGCTTGAGCTAGATCAAGATTACGGCGCAAAACAAAAGGTCCTTTTTAGGCTCGGAGTTTTGACTGCATATGCAGTCAAAAATGTTCCTGCTGCCGAAGATTATTTTTTAAGGGTAAAAGACGAATTCCCCAAAGATATTTTGGCAAGTTCGAGCCTTTATCAATTGGGGCTTTTAAGCCAGTTCCACAATGATCCTGATAAAGCAAAAGAATATTACAGCGCCCTTCTTGAAATAGCGAGATCGCAGGGTGTTGATCTGGAAAAGAATGAACTTGCGCTTTTAGCACAGGAGCGCCTTGTCGAGATCGAAGAGAAGAAAGAGATAAAGTACGGCCTAAAATTATTTTTAGAGGGTACGTTGGGCACCGGTGGCCTGCAATCATTGCCGCAAGGAACTCATTTATCAGGCGGCGTCACAGTTGACCTGACGGCGTATCCTTGCGAAGCGGGTATAGGCCAACCAATTAAGTATTTGGTGACGATGTCGAATCCCCAGACGGGTTGTATGGCTCCGGCATATGCTTATGAATGGTCAGGGGAAACAGGCGGTATAGCAAATATCCCCAACAGCCCGGAATTAGTAACTGATTATGCCGCGGCCGGTATTAAGGTCGTACATGTGGCCGTTGTGGGGCCGCAGGGCCCTGATGGCGAAGGGTTTGATATAGTAGAAGTGAAATAACGAAAAAAGAGTTTAATTAAAATTCGAAGCACGAAATCCGAAATACGAAACAATGTTTGAATGTTTAAAATTCAAACTTCCAAAACATGTTTTGAAAATTGAGACATTTGAAAATTTGGATTTGTTTCGAGTTTCGATATTAGAATTTCGGGTTTAAACTGAGTTAACAATACTGGAAGATATGCCGATATATACGTCAGATCAAAATGTGAAGTCAGGTGTGCCGCTCGGCGGCATAGGCGCAGGGAAACTCGAGATCATGCCTAACGGCATGCTGGACCACTTTACGTTCTTAAACAATATCCATGATCCGTTGACAAGCCAAGATCCAAAAGGCGCTAAAGGGATCTTGGGTTTTCATTTCGCCATCCTGGCAAAGGATAAAGGCAAAAAAGTGGCCAGGCTGCTGTCAACTCAAGGTGTTTCGGACATTCCCGGAGTCGAATCGATAAAATATAACGGCCATTTTCCGTTTGCGCATCTGGCATATCAGGACAGAGGCCTTCCTGTCAACGTAGAGCTTGAGGCGTTCTCTCCGCTGATCCGCTCCGACGAGAAAAATTCGGGGCTGCCGACAGCTATTTTTAAGTTTAAAGTCACAAATCCGTCAAGCCGCACGATCACTGTTTCACTCTTGGGCATAGGCCGCAATATTATCGGCGAATGGGGCGTAGGGCGCTTCAACCAGGTAGTGGATTCTGCCAAGATCTTGAGCCTTTGTTTTTACAATAAAAAAGTGCAGCCCCAGGACCCGAGTTTAGGCGAGATGGCGCTTTCTATATTTAAAAACAACTCCGTCCATGCGACTTATTTCGGCGAATGGAATATGCAGGGCCGTCACTTTGTGTTTGACGGCTCGAGTGAGACGCTTAACGAATGTTGGGCACATTTTATCCAGGACGGCGTTTTGCCTAATGTGAATACCGAGCGTGTTGTGCAATCCGAAAGTTTCCAAACGGCAGGGGCCTTGGCTGCAAGGGCGCAGTTAAAACCTAAATCCAGCGTCACTATAACGTTTGCCCTTTCCTGGCATTTCCCGAATTACGGGGAGGGCCATATGTATGAGACATGGTTGCGTAATGTCTGCGATGTGGCCAACTATGTTGCCGAAAGGCACGCGGCTCTTTATTCCGACACCAAGGCTTTTGGGAAGGCTTTGAATGCGCTTGAGATCGATGTATGGCTTAAAGATGCCCTGGTCAATAATCTCTATCCTCTTGTTTCGAGTTCTATGTGGACCAAACGAAACCGCTTTGGCCTTTTTGAAGCGCCGCAAGTCTGCCCGCTCTTAGGGACATTGGACGTGAATTTTTATGGCTCATTGCCTATCGCCTTATTTTTTCCGAATCTTGAATTAAAACAGATGGTGCAATTCGCCGAAGCGCAGCGGCCTCAAGGTTATATCCCGCACGACCTGGGTTTAAAGAGAAGCGACCTGCCTTCGAATAGCACTAATGGCCTTTTATGGAAAGACTTGAATTCCAAATTCATTCTCTTGTGCTGGCGGGATTTTATTCTCACGGGGGATGAAGGATTTTTAAGGAAGATGTACCCCTTTATTAAAAAGGCATTTTACTGGCTGGCCGCAACGGATAAGAATAAAGATTTTCTTCCCGATAATGATGGCGCAGACCAGACGTTTGACCTGTGGGCTTTTGAGGGCGCAAGCGCCTATACGAGCGGAATTTTTTTGGCAAGCCTGCTGGCTTTAGAAAAGATCTCTGTACTTGTCAATGATGCGGATATGGAGAAAGAGGCCCAACTCTGGTTTAAAAAAGGCCGCGCGAGTTTTGAGAAAAAACTGTGGTATAAGAAGTATTTTCTGGCGTATAATAATACAAAAGACGGGTTGTCCGAACAGCAGCTGGCGCATCAGGTTAAGCTTCAGAAAGCAAGCGCAGCCTGCATGGCAGCTCAATTGAGCGGACAATGGATAGCCCATCTTTTAGGTTTAGGCTATATCGTGTCGCAAGAAAAAGTGCACCGCGCCCTTTCCACTATATTAGAGTTAAATGCGGGAAGTTCTCCTTTCGGTGCGGTCAATGCGGTATTGCCTTCTGGCGAGAGGGATAAGACAAATCCTCATTCACAAAACTGTTGGTTCGGCATAACCTATAGCCTGGCAAGCCTGGCCCTTTTTGAAGGCTATAAAAAGGAAGGTTTGGAGTTGGCGAAGAAGGCCTGGGATAATGCGGCTGTGGGTGTTTTGAACCCTTGGAACCAGCCGGATATGTATTCGGCTTCCGACGGCAGTTATCTTTTCGGCGACCACTACATGCGTAATATGGCTATATGGTCCGTCCTTTTCGCGCTAGCTAAAAAAGACAAGAAAATAGAAGATTTTCTAAGGGTTAAAAAACAGGGAGCATAGGAACTGGCTCCTTGTCTATGCGTCCCCACCGTTTTGTTTCGCTTTGCGAAAGCAAAACGAAACAGTGGGGGCAGGCTTCGGAGTTAGTTTTGTAAAGTAGTAAACCTAGGAATATGCAAAACCAATGAAAGAATTAAATTTTAAGGGAGAAAATCTTACGGAACGCTCCAGGAAGAATCTTTTTATCCTGGATGCGATAAGGCGGCGCGGCCCTATCAGCAAGACCGATATTTCCAGCCTCATCGGTTTAAATGTCGTGACTGTTTCCAATTATGTCGACGACTTTTTGCGCCAGAAGATCGTCTTCGAAAAAGAGTTTGATATTTCTAAGGGCGGCCGCCGGCCTCTATTATTGGATTTAAACGCATCTTCGGGCTACACCATGGGCATCGGAGTAAATCTTTTGAATACCATAGGCGTTGTCACGGATTTGAGCGGCCGCGTCGTCCACAAGATCAAGAAAGACAAGACGAGCCGCCATGTTAAAGAGGTCGTAGACAGCATAATTGGGATCGCCGGCGAGCTCATGGAGCTTGCCAAGAATGAGCGCTCGCGCATACGCGGCATAGGCATAGGCATAGGCGGCGTAGTGGATTCCCGGCGCGAAAAAGTGCGCTGGCCGGAACGGGTCGGTGACAGCTACCATTATGTCGATGTGACAGTACCGTTAAAAGATATTTTAGAGCGCGAGTTCCATTATCCCGTCATGATAGAAAATGATGCCACGGTCGCCTGTTTCGGGGAACAGTGGCTTGCCCTGGAATCCGACGTCAAAGATCTGATATATATGTTTTCCGGAGTTGGCTGCGGCCTTATGCTTAACAACGAGATCTACCGTGGGTCTTCCGGCTGCGCAGGCGAGATAGCTATCCATAGCGACAGGCGCCAGACGCCGTACTTTTTGGAAAGGTGGGAGGCGGATTGCGGCATACGTGAGGAGTACTTAAAACTTTCAAAGTGGAAGAAAAATGCGCCAGGCCAGAAACAGGCAGCCGGTGAGCCGGGAGAAATTACATTGGGAACGATCTTTGAATCCGCCAAGAAGAACGAGTCGCCTGCTATTGATATAGTGCGCAAGGCCGGAGAACGCCTCGGCATACGTACCGCCTATCTGGTTAACCTTTTGAATCCCCAGATGGTCATTATCGGTGGGGGCATCGAGCAGGCCGGCATCGCTCTGATCGAGGAGATCCGCGAAGCTGTAGGGGAGTGGTGTTTCCAAGAGGCTGCGAATGCGGTCAAAATAGTTCCGTCGCGATTAGGAGAAGATGCGGTTGCGCTGGGGGCCGCCAGTCTCATCATCCGCAATGCGTTCGCCGAAGTAGGCGAATAAATACTCTTAACTTATGGAGATTAAAGGACATAAGTTATATCACTATTTAAATTTTTCTTGCACACCTTTCAGTTATATGGTATATGTAGATGCAAATAGGGAGGTGTGATGAATAATAAAATAAAAATCCTGCTAGTCGGACTAGCAGCCTTATGCGCCATTTCATTAGTCATTGCCTTCCAGTTGAACGCCGTCAATAAATCCCTCCGCAGTCAATACACCCAAAAAGAAATCGAATGGCAGGCTGACAAACAAAGCCTGGATCAACAGTTGAAGTCCACTCTTTCGGCTCGGAATAAACTCAACACGGAATTGAGCGATTTGCGCGTTAAGTTTGATTCTCTAACAAAGGACCAGGGGGCCCTTCAGGGTAAGTTTGACCTTGTCACCAAAGAGCGTGCGACATTGGTTGAAAAAGTCCAGGATATGGCTAAACAGAAAAAGGACCTGGAGGAAGAAGTAGCTAAGCTGAAAAAAGGCGGAGCAACTTCAGAAGAACCATCGGCTGTACAGACCTCTGTTGCCGGCGCACCAAGTGACGATGCGTATTGGGCAAATATCCTGCGGGAAAAAGCCTCTTTGGAGATCCAGGTAAAAAATCTCAATACACAACTTTCCGATTTGCAATTAAAGACCGAGAAGGCTATGGAGGAAGGCCGCAAGCTGGAGTTGCAGTTAAAGACTACTCTTGAGGGCAAGGCTGACCTTGAGCGCCGGATCGTCTATAACGAGAAATTGGCCGAGACTCTTTCTGAAGACCTGGTCAGGGAGAAGAGGGATAAAAAAGCTATCTCTGAACAGTTGATAAGTATCCGTTCGGAGAATTTTGAGCTCAAGAGCCGTTTGATGGCTTTGGGCGATAAAAAGACATCACTTGAGACAAAGCTTGTGGATCTGCAGCAGGAACGTGAAGTACTGTCAAAGAGGTTATCAGAATTGGATCAGATATTGCAGGAGCGTGTAGACCAGATCATACAGGTCAAGGATGATATTAAGCAAGCGCGCGCCCAGACTAAGGAGGTCAGCACAAAGGACAGCCGTGTTGTCCAGTTGCAGCCGATAGTAGTCAAGGCCTCCGAAGAAGCAGGTTCCAGGAAAAAAACCCCTGCTGCCGGCCAGGTCCTGGCTATAAATGAAGAAAATAATTTTGTCATCGTTGATATGGGCGAACAAGACGGCGTAAAGGTCGGAGAGACTTTATCTATTTACCGTAATACGCAAAAGATAGCCACCGTAGAAGTCATACAGACCCGAAAAGAGATTTCAGCAGCGGATATAAAAAGCGTTACTTCCGGCGCAAAGATCAAAGTCGGGGATATGGTAAGTTAAACTATTAGGTTAAGGTTGAGGTTAAGGTTGAGAAGGTAAAAATGTTTTTCTTAGCCTTAGCCTAAACCTTAACCTTTTTTATCATGACCAGGCCTAAAAAAGTTAACTCAATCGAAGATGTGGCTCGCGAGGCAGGTGTTTCTATCACGACTGTTTCGCGCGTGATCAATAAATTCCCGAGCGTCAAAGATGAAAACCGCCGACGGGTGGAAGAGGCTGTCAAGCGCCTTAACTTCAGGCCAAACCTTTCTGCCCAGCGCCTTGCCAGCGGTTCTAATAACGCGATAGGCCTTGAGATCCCGCGTTATGAAGGTATTTTTTATTCTTTTTACGCTATGGAGATATTCAGGAGCGTCGCCATAGCCTGCGATAGCTTAAGGGTCGACCTCCTAATGCATCTGACAGACGGTAAGACCGAGATAAATGCCGCTGCGGTCGGTGGCGTGGTCTTTGCGGACATCATAAGAAACCGGGCGCATGCCGAGGAACTTTTGAGCCGCGGCGTGCCTGTTGTCGTCATGAATTATTTGGACCCGCAATTGGAAGTTTCCAGCGTAAGCATCGATAATACAAAGGGCGCCCAGACCGCAACCGAATATTTGATCCATATGGGGCATGAAAAAGTAGCTTTTGTTTCCGGTGACCTGATGAGCCAGGCAGCCATAGAAAGGCTGGAGGGCTATAAGCTTGCCATGAAAAAATTCGGCTTAAGTATACGCGAGGATTATATTTTAAAAGGCGATTATTCCCGTAAATCTGCGCGCGCTGCAGGGCAAAGGCTGCTTGAATTACCGGTGCGGCCGACAGCGGTATTTGTCTCTTCGGATGATATGGCCATGGAACTCATCAACGTTTTACTGGAAAACACGATCAGGGTCCCGGATGATATCTCTGTCGTGGGGTTCGATGACGATCCGGTCTGCCTTTACGGCCCTGTGTCCTTGACGACAATGCGCCAGCCATTAAAAGAGATGGCCCAGACAGCGGTCAAAGAGCTGTATTTGAAGATGCAGGATCCCGGCCGGGAGATAAACCGCATTGTTTTGTCTCCTGAATTGATCATCCGCGATTCTGTAAAACCACCCAGCGGTTCATAAAAATTTAAATGAGCAAAAATTTGTTAAATGATATAAAAAATAATTTTTTGGCTACAGGCGTTGGCAGTTTGCCCCATAGCGATGCTCGCGCGAGCGTTGATCTTGTTTTTAAGGTCTTTGATTCTCATATTCCTTTCTGGCCGCAGCTGCCAAGGCGTTCGTTCTGTGAAAACATGTACGCCCAATTTTGCGAGAGGCTCCCCGGTTTTAAGGTGGACGAAAACTCAAAGTCAGTCTGGGTGGATACAAAAAGCCCATCGTATATAGACGAACTTGAAGATTGTTTTAATAAGATACAGGCTTTTGATGTGGATTATTTTGGCATCAGCCGGGGGTTTGCCGAAGGCCTGTATATTTTTTCGCAGCGCCTAAAAGGGATGAACCGGGAAGGCTGGGCGAAGGCACAGGTGATAGGGCCTTTAAGCCTTGGTTTGTCGCTTACCGATGAGAATAAGAAGCCGATCATTTTTAATGCCGAGTTGAGCGAGTTGTTGCCGCATTTTTTGGCGCTGAAGGCCGCATGGGTCGCGCGCCAGATCAAGGCAAACGCCGGATCTAAGGCCATCATTTTTATCGATGAGCCGTATTTTGTGGCTGTTGGCACAAGCCAGTGTTCGCTGCCGCGTGAGAGCATTATTGAGAAGATAAATCATGTGGTCGGAGCCATCCATGACAATGGGGCTTTGGCCGGGATACACTGCTGCGGCAATACAGACTGGGAGATGGTCATGGAGACCAATATCGATATCCTGAATTTCGATGCCTATGGCTACCTG
This sequence comes from Candidatus Omnitrophota bacterium, assembly GCA_016235185.1. Taxonomy (GTDB): domain Bacteria; phylum Omnitrophota; class Gorgyraeia; order Velamenicoccales; family Velamenicoccaceae; genus UBA9636. The sequence goes on along the minus strand of JACRLT010000046.1, from coordinate 7,357 downwards.
GATAAGCTCCTTATGTATGAAGCGCCTCTTGCTTCATTTTTAAAACGCGGCGGTATTCCGGCGATAGGCATTGTGCCGACAGACGAGGACGCGCTTGTTCCCGGGCTTGCCGAAAATTTATTTGATGTTTTAAGGAAGAAGCCGTTTTTGTTAAAGAACGGAGCTTTGATCACGACCAGTTGCGGCTGTAACGGTTTATCTCAAGATGCGGCATTGTCAGCACAAAGGCTTTGCGTAGAGTTAGCAGAACGGTTGAAGAAAGAATTTTAGAGCTAAAATACCTTATAGGCAAGATCATCCCTCACCTAAGCGCTTGTCCGCCACTGAATCAATGGCGGACTACGCAGGCTTCGGGATTGATTTTGCAGGGAATTAAAACCTGGAATATACAAAATCAAGGAGGTATGGAATGAGGATATTTGTTTTTGGGATGATAGTATTTTTGGGCATCATGTCTTCGTCTTTTGTCTTTGCTCAAGTTGAGGAGCAGGCTATCCCAGCTTCCGATCAGAAAACAACGGAATGGGTGTGGGGGGAGGTTGTTTCGGTTGACAAGGATAACAGGCAATTGACGGTCAAGCACCTTGATTACGACACCTATGATGAGATCCAGACCGTTTTAACATTAGATGATAAAACACTTTTGGAAAATGTTTCTGATCTGGGTGAGGTCCAACCCGGCGATCATGTGACAGTTGATTATAGATCCGAAGCCGGTTCAAATATCGCAGGCCTTATGGTCATTGAAAAGAAGGATATGCAAAAAGAGCAAGATACTACGGCTAGGCTCAAGGCGCCGGCAACAGAACTTATTGAGACACCTGTTGTAGAACAAACTATCGCAATGACGCAGACGCCGCAGGAGCCGGTAGAGGAGGCTGTTTCTGTAGCCGAGGTGCCCGCAACAGGTATGACAGATGCGGGTAACGAGGTAGCAGAGTAGGGATAAGGTATTTGGACAAGAGGTATTTAATCCGCCGAAGGCGGATTTCGCTGGATGTCCGCTTTAGGCGGACACATTAAGGTGCTCAATGTTCATATTGGCTAATTTACTGGCAGCAGTAGCGCAAGTTCTAGATATAGGACTTACCGTACTTTATTGGTTTATTATCATCCGTGCCCTTATAAGCTGGGTCAACCCGGATCCCTACAATCCCATTGTGAGGATGCTGCAATCTGTGACCGAGCCAATTCTTTATCCCATACGCCGCATCTTGCCTTTTGCGTTGAATCTAGGAATTGATATCTCTCCGATCATCGCTATTTTGGCATTGATGTTCCTGAAGTCTTTCTTGGTTCGCACGCTCTTAGACGTTAGTTCTCGCTTAATCCAGAAAGGATAGACCTTCCCAGTTCCTTACAAGGGAAGGGTCTAAGGTAGCGAATTATGTTTACCTACGTTCTCGTCTTAAAGTTGGTCCTTTTGGTCATTTTTTTAGGCCTCTCGGCTTTTTTTTCAGCTTCCGAGACGGCCCTTTTCTCCCTGGATTCCATTAAACTTAAGCGGCTCTCCCAAGAAGGCAAAAGCACCTCGCTTATTATCCGCCTCCTAGAAAACCCCATGCGTTGCCTGACAACTATCTTGGCAGGCAATACGCTGGTAAACATCGCCGCATCCGCTACCATTACCTCCATCCTAATAACCATTTTAGGGGAGAAGGGTGTAAGTATTTCTATAGGCGTCACAACGCTTATTCTGCTGATGTTCGGCGAGGTTACACCAAAGACGATCGCGATACACAACAACGAGCGCATTAGTTATTTTATTGCTGCGCCCCTGTATTTTTTTGAGCGGCTTATCAGTCCGCTCTTGTTCGTGGCTACTAGTGTTTGCGATTGGATCATCTCAATTTTCCGCTTGAACCTGAAAAATGAGCCTACATTGACGGAAGAGGAATTCAAGACCATCATCGAAGTCGGCCACAGGCACGGGGTCGTAGGCAAAAGTGAGAAAGAGATGGTCGTCTCTATTCTGGAGCTCACTACTACATCTGCGCAGGAGGTCATGACGCCCCGCACAGACATTAAGGCCATCTCTGTCAACTGGGATCGTTCTCGCGTCGTGGCGGTTGCCAGAGAGGCGCGCCACTCCAAGCTGCCGGTTTATAAGGATTCGTTTGATAATATCCTTGGTGTGGTTTCAGTCAGAGAGATTTTCCTACAGGAGTCTGTTGCGCTTGCGGACCTGATAAAACCGGCTATGTTCGTCCCGGCTACAAAACGCATTGATGAGCTCATCAAGGATTTTTACAAACAGAAGCGCAAGATGGCTATTGTGGTTGATGAATACGGCGGCACATCGGGCCTGGTTACATTACAGGATGTTTTGGAGGAGATCTTCGGGGAGATCTACGATGAGTTTAAGGTAAGGGAAAGCATGGTTGAACAGGTGTCCGAGAAGGTGTTCCGTATCAGCGGCAAGGCCCCTGTCTATAAGGTAAACGACGATTGCCGCATACATATACCGCAGGGTGATTATGATACGGTCGCAGGTTTCCTGTTGGATGTTTCCGGACACATCCCGGCCGAAGGGGAGCGTATCGAAGCTGTCGGCTGTGTTTTTACAATTGAAAAGGTTTTAGCCCGGCGCATCAAGAGCGTGATGCTGGAGACAAAATAAAGACCTTATGATCCTTTTCTTATTTTTTATATTACTGGCGCTAATCTTAGAAGCCTTTTTTTCCGGGACAGAGACGGCCTTTGTCTCTGTCAATTTCCTTAAGCTCATGCACTTGATAGAAAAGAAGAACAAGGCCGCAATGCTGGTGCACAATCTTTTAAAGAAGCCGGACAGGCTTCTGACCACGACCCTTATCGGGACCAACCTTTCTGTCGTTGTCTCATCCGCCTGCGCGACCGCCTTTTTTACAAAGGTGAACCCAGCTTACGGCGCTCTTTTGGCCACGATCGTCATGACACCTATTTCTTTTATTTTCTGTCAGTTATTACCCAAGACCGTATTCCGCTATAAGGCGAATCGCATAGTCCTTTATGTCGCCCGACCCTTGAGTTTAAGTGAAAAACTATTTTTTCCATTTGTCAGCTTTTTCGCCTTTTTCGCAACTTCTGTAGCGCGCATCGTTAACCCTAAAGGCTTAAAGAAAAATCCTTTTATAACCAAAGACGAGATCAAGTCATTGATCAAGGATATCTCGCGCGAGGGGATCCTGGAGGCTCATGAAAAAGAGGCCATTGATAAGATCTTTGACATGACCCTGACTCGCGCCGAGGATGTAATGGTGCTGCTTAAAAACGTCGTTTCCATCGATATTATAGAAAATATCGAAACTATCCTGGGAAAATGCCGAACCTCGCATTTTACGCGTTTTCCCGTTCTTGAAGGCAGAGAGTTGAAAGGCATCCTGAACGTTTTTGATATATTTTACTCAAACCTTGGATCTTCTTTGCAGGAGTGGAAGAGTTTGATACGGCCTGTACTGCGTGTTGAGAACGATGAGAGCCTGGATAAAGTTTTTTCCAAGATGCAGCCTAATAAGGAGATGGTTGCAGCGGTCTATAAAGCCGGTGAGTTTGTGGGGATCCTGACAATGGAGGACCTCATGGAGGATATTACGTCTAAACTCACTTTAGCCAGGAAGGGTTAGTCGATGCCAAAAAATATTCAACGAAAAAGCAATACATCCGCCTTCCGTCTTCTGACCTCTGCCTTCTGTCTTCTGATCTCCGTCTTCTGTCTTCTGTCCTCTGTTCTCTGTCCTCTGTCTTTGACTGCCGAGGCATCCATCTTTGGCAGGCAAGACCAGATCTTGGTAAGGGTTTTTTATTCGCCTACGTGCAAAGCATGCCACAAGGTCATGGCGGACATAATTCCGCCTATTGCTGAAAAATATGGCCTACAGGTGCGCTGGGAATATATAGATATTACCGGCGGAGTTGGCCTGCGCGATTTCGCAAGCCTTGAAGAAAAGTTTGACAGGAAGTTCGGTACGCCTACGATCCTTATAGGCAATAAAATTTTGGTCGGTGTTACTGAATCCGCTGATTCACTTGATCAGCTTATTTCTGAAGAATTGTCCGACTCGAATCGGGAAATTATGACTTTGGGAGAGGGAAAGGTGAACCTCTTGGAACGCTTCAGGTCTTTCGGTCCCTTTACTGTTATTGGCGCCGGGTTAGTGGATGGTTTTAACCCTTGCGCATTCACCGTCATAGTCTTTTTTATATCTTTTTTAACGCTCATGGGGTACAGGCGCCGGGAGATGGCTTTAATAGGGTCGCTTTATATCGCAGCGGTTTTTCTGACATATCTGGCATTAGGGTTGGGCCTTTTTAAGGCCTTTTATGTGATGAAGGGTTTTTATATTTTTTCAAAGGTGGCCTATATGGCCATAGGAACTTTGAGCATATTCTTAGGAGTTTTGGCCATTAAAGATTATATTGTTTTCAAAAAAACCGGCAATACCGATGCGATGGCCTTGCAATTGCCCCGTCCCATCAAAAACAAGATCCACTCAATTGTCGGTGAGTATTACCGCAAAGATAGAACAGGCCGACAAAAAGCTTTTTTTGGCCTTGCGTTAAGCGCTCTTGTAGTCGGATTTATGATCTCTCTATTGGAAGCGGTCTGCACAGGCCAGCTATATTTGCCGACAATTGTTTTTGTCTTAAAAGAGGGTTCTTTGCGCGCCCGAGCGCTGTTTTACCTTATTGTCTATAACATTATGTTTATCCTGCCGTTAGCCCTGGTCTTGCTTGCGGCCTTGGGCGGTACTACATCAAAACAGTTTGAGGCCTACGCCCGCAGGCACTTAGGGATAGTCAAGCTCACCATGGCCGCAGTCTTTTTCGCCCTCGGCGTGGTTTTATGGAGAGGGATTTAGAGATCTGTTAACCTGCGAAGTCTTCAAAAAACCTTGCAAAACGCCCACCTTTGTACTATATTGGAGACTAATTTTGTAAGAAAAAGAAACGTTATCCCTTGTCTAAGCATCCCCACCGTTTTGTTTCGCTTTGCGAAAGCAAAACGAAACAGTGGGGATAGACTTCGGGATTAACTTTGTAAGGAATAAGCCTAAAATAAGGCAAAGTTAAGGAGGAGTAATATGTTTGATCTACTGTATTTGGCGCCGGCAGGCTCGCTTTTGGCTCTGGGCTTTGCCGCGTATCTGGCATTTTTCGTCATGAGGCAGGATGAGGGCACACCCAGAATGAAGGAGATCGCCCAGGCGGTCAAAGAAGGCGCTGCGGCATATCTTAAGAGGCAGTATTCCATCGTCACCGTATTTTTTGTAGTCGTTTTCATTATATTGAATATCTTGGTCAAGCTGGGAAACCTTCCGGCAGTTGTGCCTTACGCATTTTTGTCCGGTGGACTTTTTTCAGGTATATGCGGCTTTTTGGGCATGAAGATGGCTACCAATGCCAGCTCTAGGACAACATGTGCGGCCCAGAAGAGCTTGAATTCAGGGCTTCGCGTGGCTTTTTCAGCAGGAGGTGTCATGGGGCTGCTTGTTGTCGGCTTCGGCCTTCTGGATCTAAGCATCTGGTATTTCGGTTTAAACTGGTGGTATAACACACATCCGTTGTTACCAGGGCAGGATAAGATCGCTATTATTACTTCTACGATGCTTTGTTTTGGTATGGGCGCGAGTTCTCAAGCACTTTTTGCCAGAGTGGGCGGTGGAATATTTACTAAAGCAGCTGATGTCGGAGCTGACCTTGTAGGTAAGGTCGAAGCAGGTATCCCCGAAGACGATCCACGCAATCCCGCTGTTATTGCAGATAACGTAGGCGATAACGTCGGTGATGTGGCAGGCATGGGCGCAGACCTTTATGAATCATATGTAGGCTCGATCGTTGCAACATCCGCCTTAGGTGTGGCTGCAGGCCTTGGCGTGGGTGGCGTTACGGTGCCTATGGTCATGGCAGCGGTCGGTGTTTTGGCATCAGTTATCGGAACATTTTTTGTAAAAAGTAAAGAGGATGCATCCCAGGCAGCGCTTTTGTGGGCTTTAAGAAAAGGCGTTTTTGCCAGCGCTATTTTGATCCTTATTGCGGCTTATCCGTTAGTAAAGTATACATTAGGCATAGAGCATATGGGCGTTTATTGGGCTGTTTTTGCTGGCCTTGCGGCAGGCGTTATTTTGGGTATTTCAACGGAGTTTTATACTTCAAGTGGTTATGGTCCTACGAAGAAAGTCGCGGATGCAGCTCTCACAGGGCCTGCGACCGTTATTATCGGCGGCATGGCTGTCGGGATGTTGTCTACTGCCATACCTATTATCGTGGTCTGTATCGCTATTTTGGCCAGCTATTATCTGGCAGGCGGTGCGGTTAATTTTAACCTTGGTATTTATGGCGTGGCGATATCAGCCGTAGGTATGCTTTCGACTTTAGGCATTACTTTAGCCACAGATGCTTATGGTCCTATTGCAGATAATGCAGGCGGCAACGCGGAGATGTCTCATCTGGATCCTAGCGTGCGTAAGAGAACGGATGCTCTGGATTCTCTGGGTAACACAACCGCAGCCACAGGTAAGGGTTTTGCCATAGGTTCTGCGGCTTTGACTGCGCTGGCGCTTATCGCGGCGTTCAATGATCAGGTTATTATGTTTGGAAGGACCCTGGACTTGTCTTTGATGAATCCGAAGGTAATTATAGGTTTGTTTATCGGCGGCATGTTGCCATTCGCATTTTGTGCGCTTACTATGCAGGCTGTTGGTCGCGCAGCTTCACAGATCGTAGTTGAAGTACGCCGGCAATTCAAGGAGATCATAGGGCTTATGGAGGGCAAGGCCAAGCCTGATTATGCCGGGTGCGTTATGATCGCAACAAAATCCGCGCAAAAGGAAATGATCCTACCTTCGCTGTTGGCGATTATTTCGCCCATCGCAGTAGGATTACTGGCTGGTTTGGAAGCGCAGGCAGGCCTTCTGATCGGTGCGACTGTCACGGGTTTTGTTTTGGCTATTATGATGGCGAATTCCGGCGGCGCGTGGGATAATGCTAAAAAGTACATAGAAGAAGGGCATCACGGCGGCAAGGGTTCTTTTGCGCATAAGGCCGCTGTTGTAGGCGATACAGTGGGCGATCCGTTCAAGGATACGTCAGGGCCGTCATTGAACATCCTTATCAAGTTGATGTCAATGGTGTCTATCGTATTCGCTTCGTTCATTGTTTCGAATACGCTATTTAAATAAATGTTTGACAAATATTTTTTTAGGGGTATAAACATAGCTGTCCAAATTAGCCAAAAGACAGTAAAAGTTGGTGTTGGTTAACGGATTTATCGCTTTTTTCATGGAATGGCGCATTAAGCCAATCCCAAAGATTACGTTTGGAAAAAAGGTTCGTAGGTAATATAGCGCACAGCGTATAAAGCGACCAAGAGAATTTT
>JACRLT010000013.1 GCA_016235185.1 Candidatus Omnitrophota bacterium | reverse complement strand
CTGCGAGAAAGTTTTTAACCATCATTTATCGTACTCTAAAGAATAAATGGGTGTTCGAGGACTTTAACAAATTTAAATTAGCGCCAAGTCTATAACAACACAGTCGTTAGAGTAGAGATATTTGACTTTTAACATAGGAGTAATCGATGATCACATATGAAGAATTCAGGAAGGTAGAATTAAAGATCGCAACTATCAAGGATGTGAAGCCTCATCCGGATGCGGATAGGTTATATCTGGTTACCTTAGATGTGGGGGGTGTCACAAAGCAGGTAGTGGCCGGCATACGTTTATTTTATTCCGAGGATGCTTTGAAAGGTAAACAGGTAGTTATCGTGGATAATTTAGAGCCTGCGGTTATTCGCGGCGTAGAAAGCCAGGGGATGATCCTGGCTGCATCCGATGAAAAAGGCATATCCGTTGTTGCCCCGGACCGTATTGTCCAAGAAGGCAGCCTCGTAAAATGATCAAAGTAAAACAGTTTATTCCGCAGAAAGTGTGCCTTGATTGCAGGGGTTGTTGCTGCCGGTATGCGCAGAAAGACACTATATGGGCGCCGTTCTTTATGCGCGAAGAGATCCTGGATCTCGTGGAAAAAAACATAGTGCCTTCTTCTCTTTTTTCAGGTATAGCCACACAGGGGAATGAAGTCGTCAGGCCCCGCCTTACAAAATATGAAGATTCATTTTTCTGCCCTTGCTTTGACCCTAAAGAGAATAAGTGCAAGATCTATCTCTATCGGCCGTTTGATTGCCAGCTCTATCCATTCGTTCTATCGCAAAAGGATAATATGGTCTATCTTGCAGCCGCTGAAAATTGCCCATATACGCAGGAAGTCAGGGCAATAGAGGCCACTGAAGAATATATCCAGTATCTGTTGGGTATCCTGTCAAGCGACCGTTTTCTTCAGTTAGTCAAAAAAAATCCGGACCTGATACAGGATTACGGCCAAGATGTGGCGTACCTGTTCCCCTTGCCAAAATTGTCTCAAGTTATCCATGCATCTTCAGCCTCTCACCCCCAACGATAAAACAAAAATTGTGCGTTACCTGCAGAAAAAGCCTCATTCCTTGGCGAGTTATGCCTTTGAAAGTATTTTCATCTGGCGGCCCCATTTTAAAATTCTATGGCAGACGATCAACAAAAAATTATGCATCTTTTATAAGGACTCCGTCGGTTGTTTTATGATCTTGCCGCCTTTGGGAGGGCTGGATGCAAAGACCGTAGGTTCCTGTTTCGATCATATGGGGGGCATTAATTGCAATAAAGAGCTATCGCGCATTGAAAATATAGAAGAAGACGAGTTAGGGTTCTTTAAGAAAAATGATTTCCGCGTTTATGAGAAGTCGAAGGACTACATTGTTCGCACGCAGGAAATGGCCGATTTAGAAGGGGATAGGTTCAGGCATAAGAGAAATCTCGTCAATTTTTTTAATAAGAATAATGTATCTGTCTTTAGGGCGTATAAAGACAGGGATATGGCGCAGGTCTTGGAGCTTTACAACAGCTGGATGAATGGGCGCAAGGATAAGAACAGCGACTCTATTTATACTGGCATGATGGAAGATAGCCGTAAAGCTTTGTGCGCTTTCCTAAAAAGCCGCAAGAAGCTGAATGTAGAGGCCAGGGTTGTAGAATGCGGCGGCAGGATCAGCGCTTTTACATCTGGTTTTCCTGTTTCCCGGAAATTGTTTTGCATCAATTTTGAGTTTTCGGACTTGAGCTTTAAGGGCATCGCCCAGTTTATTTTTAATGCGTTTGCCAAAGAATTGGCGAAGTATCCCGAGATCAATATAATGGATGATTCCGGCATAGATAATATCAGGAACACCAAGCTTGCGCAGGCACGCTTGTCTCGGCCGCCTGCGGCTAAGCCTTCGGCGGCACTTCCTGGAATGACGCTTAGGATGGTCGCCCAGCGTGCTCGACTGCGCTCGGGTTTTTCGGCTCGCTCGTCCGCCATTGAAACATTGGCGGACACCAAGCCCGCTCGCACGAAAAACACGGCCTGCGACAAGCCAAACCACCCCCACCTGGATTTGTCTGCTTTGCAGATATGTATGCTAGAAGCAATGCAATGTCCCTGTGGAGCAAACAATAAGGAATTTTTTGGCACTTCGCTTCACTGCGCTTCGGTTGGCAAAGGGATTATGGCGAGGCCGTTGCGGACCTGACCGAAGCATAATATAAGGTTCTTTTATTTACCTATCGAGGGAATGTCCGCGATACGGACGAGACGTAAACCGAAGCCAACGGTCCCCTGCAATCCAGAGGATTGCGGGGATTTTATCCCGGGAATTCTTTGAATTCCACGGGACAAAAAATTCCAGTTTGCGAACAGGGACGTTGCGTTGCGACCAGTGTATGACGCGAGAGCAGGGGCTAGGGTGATCTCGGCGGCGATCCCGGATTTCGGGAGAGAACGAAACAAGAGGGCATAGGATGAAAAATTCAGCATATAAAATTTTCAAGAATACGGTGCCGGTGCAGGAGTTGTTTGAGCGTTTCAAGGACGACTCTGCGCCGTTCTTGCTGGAGAGCTCGCAGGATGTCGCGGGCATGGGCCGTTATTCTTTTTTTGGCAGCGAGCCATTTTTGACGATAACCTGCAAAAACGCAAAGTGTTTCATTGAGCGCAATGGCAAGACAGAACAGAGGCAACAGCCCGGCCTGTCTGTCCTAAGGGAGTTTTTGAACGTTTATTGTCTGGAGGGGGCAGAGAAGATGCGCCTGCCTTTTTTATCCGGAGCAGTCGGTTTTTTTGCCTATGATCTTGGTTTTTCCCTGGAGAAGATAAAAAGGTCCAATCGTCCGGATGCGATAGTTCCTGATCTTATGTTCGCTTTTTATGATGCGGTTATCTGCGTTGACCACAAGAAGGACGAAGTCATTGTTTTTTCAACAGGGTTCCCTGAAAAGTCCCGCCTGCGCAAAAAGAAGGCAGAGGGCAGGCTGGTTGAGATAAGTGAAAAACTAAGGCCGCAGGAGGGAACGCAAAACCTGCATCAGGAAAGGATAAAGAAAGGCGACTTGACGTCTAATTTTTCCAGGCGAGAGTATCTGGTTGCGGTAAGCAAGGCCAAAAGCCATATTGCCGCAGGCGACATATATCAGGTCAACTTGTCGCAAAAATTTAAAACACGCCTTGCTATCGACGATTGGGAGCTTTACCGGAGGCTTTTGAAGAATTTCCCGGTATCATTCTCGGGTTTTTTGAAAAATGATGATTTTGCCATTATAAGCGCGTCTCCTGAAAGGTTCCTGAAATTCGACGGCAGGCGGGTTTTTACGCGCCCGATGAAGGGCACGCGAAAACGTACCGGCGACCCGGCATTGAACAAAAAGCTCAAGAGAGAATTGGAATTGAGTAAAAAAGAAAAGGCGGAGTTGTTGATGATCGTAGATCTTGAGCGCAACGACCTCGGCCGCGTCTGCGATTACGGTTCTGTCAAAGTCAGGCGCCTGCGGCAGATAGAGGTATACCGCAGCGTCTTCCAGGCTACCGCAGAGATCGAGGGCGTCCTGCACAAAAATAAGGACAGGCTTGACCTTATCAAAGCTTGTTTCCCCGGAGGTTCTGTTACCGGTTGCCCGAAGATCCGCGCTATGGAGATCATCGAAGAATTGGAACCTTCGAGCCGCTCTGTTTATACCGGCGCCCTGGGATATTTCAGTTTTCACAATACGCTGGAGTTTAATATCCTCATAAGGTCTTTTTTAAAGAAAAAAGATGAGGTCTCCTTTAGCGTGGGCGGCGGCATTGTCAGCGATTCAAAGCCTGCCGATGAATATGAAGAGACCTTGGTAAAAGGAAAGGCTTTAATGGAGGCCCTGACGAATGTCCGCTAAAGGCTTGTTTGAGACAATGCGTGTTTATCCAGCACCAGTCCCGTATGACAGGACGGTGCGGGATTTCGCTATGCACCGAAAAAAAAGAAGCCGCTGGCAGGGGCCGTCGGAGCTTAATAATGGGTGCGTCTTTGCGCAAGAGGCGCATCTGGTGCGCATCTTAAATGCCTGCCCTGTACTTGGTATTGCGCCTCCGGACAAGGGCCTTTTAAGGCTGGCCATAAAGACGATCATGGAAGAAAAACATCTTGTAAGCGCGAGGCTGCAGCTTAAGGTCTTTAAGACGGACTACGGCACGCAGGTTGTTATATCAGCCCGGAAGCTTACCGGTTTAAGAAAGAGTTTAAAAGGTTTTTCCGTGCTTTTGACAGAGGATGAGAGGATGGCAGCCGGAGCTTTGACAGCCATAAAATCCACGCAGAGGGGATTTTATGAGCGCATTTTTAAAAAGGCAAAAGAACGGGGTTATGACGAGGTGATTTTTTTAAACACAAGAGGCGAAGTGGTTGAAGGCACAAGGACGAACATATTTTTTGTCAAGAACGGAAAAGTCATAACTCCGGCGCTTGCCAGCGGCTGCCTTCCCGGGGTTACGCGCAAGATCGTTATCGCACTTTGTAAGAGGATGAAAATACCTTGCAGGGAAAAGCGCGTTGCGCCAAAAGAGCTTTTCGAGGCTGACGAGATATTCTTGACCAACTCTATCATCGAGGTCATGGCTGTTACGCTTTTGAATAAAAAGGCCGTAGGAGATAAAAGGCCGGCAGCGCTTACGAAAACAATCGCCTCCGCTTACAAAAATGGGGTTGAGAAGGCGTGTTGTTTAGTCAGCCGTTAAACCACCAGACTCCTGTCTGGTGATGTATAGGCTGTCCAGACAATGTGGTGGCATAAAAGATGTGGTACAATAACGGCATGAGATTCCGAAAAAGCAATCACGCCGTCTATAATCTCCAGTACCACATTGTTTGGACTCCTCGATATCGTAGGAAGATCCTGGTCAAAGGTATCAAAGAGTATGTGGAAACAACGCTCAAGCATCTGGAGGGGCTGGACGAAGATATCGAGGTAATCAG